>JAJUHY010000285.1 GCA_029265735.1 Marinobacter segnicrescens
CTCAACACCCCGGATACGGGCAGTCTCAACGTTTTCCATGGTGCCGTCCCAGGTTATCGGGTCAGATACATACGTAATCAGGTCATCGACATCATTCTGGTAGAGCCCGATGTCCCAGAACCAGTTCTGGTAACGACCGGAGAAGCCCACTTCCACCATTTTCCCCTGCTCCGCATCCAGATCCGGATTGCCGCGGTAGTATGGCGCAGTCAGATACAGGTCGTTGAATGTCGGGGCCCGGAACGAGGTCGCGTAACTGACCCGCACCCGGTGAGAACGATCAACCGCATATCCATAAGCGATGCCCCCGGTTTCTTCCTTGCCGAAAGCTTCGTTGTCGTCCAGACGCAGGCTGAGCAGCAGTTCACTAGCCCCGAAATAAAGCCGTCCCTGACCATAAACGGCCGCGTTTGTGCGGCTGGTTTCAGCGAAGTCATCGGTGCCGTCAACCTCGTCCACCATGAGTTCAGAGCCCAGTACCAGCTCGTGCCGACCCGCTGCAAACGTATTGTCCCAACGGGCAGAACGGGAAACCGTATCGTAAATGCTGGGGTAATCGCCGAAGGTTTCCTGCTCGTCTCGCGCTTCGGCGAACTGAACCCGGGTGGTCCAGTAGTCACTGGCCACCGCTTCCACGTAGAATCCAGCCGCCCGGATCATGAAATCCGTATCGCCGCCCTCAAACTCGGTATTGCCTTCCGATTGCAGGAAGGTCAGCCCTACGCCACCGCCCTGCTCGAAGCGGTGATTCAGTTTGGCCAGGCCGCCCGCCTGCCGGAACCCCTTGTCGTTACCGCCGGAGCGCAGGCTGGTCCCGTCAGTATCCGAGTAGTAGCCGCTGGCAAGGAAAGATGTTCGCCCGGACCTGCCCGCAATGCCGGCGTTGGTCGCCTGGGTATCATGGGAGCCCCCGGTCATCTCCGCCCAGCCCTGCTGACCGGCCCGGGGCTCCAGGGTAAACGCCTGGATCACCCCGCCAACCGCATCCGCCCCATAAAGGGAACTCTTGGCCCCCCGTACCACCTCAACCCGCCCCATCAGGTCTGCCGGCAAAAACTGCCAGGGAGGAATGCCGGCGGTTGCCGAGCGTAAACGGATGCCATCCAGTAACAGAACCGTTCCGGAACTGCCTGTTCCCCGCAGAAAAATACTGGTGGTCTTACCGAAACCGCCTTCTGAGGACAGGTTGATGCCCGGTTGCCCTCTGAGCAGGTCCCGAAACTCCGTGGGCTGGCGCAGGCGGATGTCAGTCTGATCAATCACCGTAACGGAGGATAAACTCTCGCCAACCGATCTCGGCCCTAATGTGGCCGTGACGACAATCGGATCCAGGCGATCTGTCTCACCGGACGACTGGGCAAAGGCATTCAGGGCAGGAATGAGCAGTGACGCTCCGGCCAAAATCACGGGGAACTTCGGCATTCTGATACTCCACAAACCGCGCGCACCCGCACGGGTTCAAGATAAGTATTGCGGAGCTATCAAGTGGGGCAGGCAGGGCGGGAGCGGGACGTTTCCGGAGATGCCTACCCGAGCCGCCCTCCGCAACTCCGGGTGTGTTCTCAGGCCGGTCTCCGGGCTTATGAGCGAACCGTACTGCGGTTCCGGATAACCGCCTTCCCACGACATGGCGCAGTGGCGGATTGGTTACCCTTGTCTCAATTACCGTTGCGGGGGCAGCGTCGGAATGGCACCGACTTCCCGTTTCATCCGTGCCAGAATGGCAGCAGGACACCTGAAAACAGAGGCGCAAGGCTAGCAATACCCTATGCAAGCGTCAACGACATTTGTCACGCCTGACCCGATAGCGGCGACACAAGCGCCACCGTCCGGCCAGTCGCGGAGCAATCCGGAACGCTGCTATATTGGTGTACTCTGTCTATGATTGAGAATGAACCCGAAGCCATCTCCTGGACAGCAGGGCGGACCATGCAAGCGGAACTGATTGATATCCGGAACCACCTTCAACAGCACGCGCCTTTCGATGAGCTTCCGGAAGAGACTCTGGACCAGGTCGCCGGCAGCATCGAGATTGCGTACTTCCGTGCCGGCAGCAAAATTCTGGAACTGGGCCAGTCTAACGGCGAGCTGCACTACATCCGCAGTGGCGCGGTCGAGCTTTACCGTCGCTCCGGCGAGCTCTATAACCGCCTTGGCGAAGGAGAGGTGTTCGGTCAGATGGGCCTGCTGATGGGCCGTCAGGTACGGTTTCCGGCAACAGCGCTGGAAGACACGCTGATCTATCTGATCCCCTACCCGGTCTTTCAGCGGTTGTTCGACAATTACGATGTATTCGCCGACTTTGTCGAAATCGAAGACAAAAGCCGGCTGCGGATGGCGGTATCCCGCTCATTCCAGGCCAACGACTCCATGACGGCGCGGCTGTCGCGCCTGATTTCACGCCCGGCAGTGACAGCGCCCGCCACCGTTCGGCTGCAGGAAGCTGCCCGTATCATGACAGACAACCGGGTATCGTCGCTGCTGCTGATGGAGGGCAGTGAGCCGGACGCCGGCGACCTGGTCGGCATCATCACCGATCGTGACCTGCGCACCCGTGCTGTGGCCGACGCCCTGCCGTCAGAAACCCCCGTGGCGGACATCATGTCAACCAACCTGATCACCATCCGGTCAGATGCCCTGGTATTCGAAGCCATGCTGCAGATGCTGCACAACAATGTTCACCACCTGCCCGTTATGGAAAATGGCCGGCCCCGAGGCGTCGTGGCGCTGTCTGATATTGTGAAATATGAATCCCAGAGCAGCCTGTACCTGGTGAGCAATATCCATCGTCAGCCAGACGTCAACGGGCTGAAAGCGCTCAGCAAAGACGTACGCAACAGCTTTATTCGCATGGTAAACGAGGACGCCAACTCCCAGGTGGTGGGCAGCGCCATGGCCGGTATCGGACGCAGCTTCACGCAGCGCCTGCTGGAGCTGGGCGAGCAGGAACTGGGCCCGCCACCGGTGCCTTACTGCTTCCTCGCCCTGGGTTCCATGGCGCGGGAAGAGCAACTGATCGTTACCGATCAGGATAATGCCATGATCCTCTCCGACGAGTTCGATCCGGAGGAGCACGACGCCTACTTCCTTGCCCTCGCGAAATTTGTCAGCGACGGTCTGGCTGAATGCGGCTACGCGTACTGTACCGGCGAAATCATGGCTACCAATACCCGCTGGCGCCAGCCGCTACAGGTCTGGAAAGGCTACTTTACGGACTGGATTGACCACCCCAAAGCGGAAGCCCTGCTCAACAGCAACATCTTCTTCGACCTTGCCGGAGTGTATGGGGAGATCGATTATGCCGAGGCCCTGAAAGACCTGATCGCCACCCGGGCCCAGAACAGC
>JAJUHY010000066.1 GCA_029265735.1 Marinobacter segnicrescens
GACGGAGATGAATCCGGTGCAGGGGGACAAAACGGGCAATAAGACGGCTGGGGGTTTCGGAGATTTCGGTCATGTTCCTTTCCTCGCTTTTGTTGTTGGTGCCGATACTGAGGCGAGCCAAGCAATTCTTCCTGAAGGGGCGGGTCGGCCTGGGCCAACCAGTGGACGGGGGAAACCTTATAGGTGGGTTCAGCAGGTCGCTTGGACAGATTGATAGCAGCCAGAGCGGGTAATCAAAGAATGTCGGAACCCTCACAAAACTGGCCGGTATCGGGCTGTTTCTGTACCCGTTTTAATTCCGGGTCCAGCCTGAAGAAGGTTGTCAGATCATGGGGTTACATGAGAGTTAGTCGGCATTTCGACAAACGTTAATCGCACCGCAAGGTGAGGATGTGACTTATGCCCGGCAGTATCTGTACGAGGCGCTTTATGGCCAGTTTCAGACATGCCGCTAATGGCTTTAGGTCAGATGACGGCCTGACCTTCCAGTAATTCGTCAACCAGGCGCACGGCCGAATCATCCAGCACAGCGTCCAGATAAGGCGAGCTGAGAAAGGTAGAGGATGGCGGGGTGCCGTTAATCTGACGATAGCATCTGGACAGGTGAGCGGAGTTTGCAAAGCCCGCCAGCAGTGCTGCCTCAGTAACGGAATACCCTAAAGCCATAATGATGGCGCTGATAAATACCCGATACCGCACCCGGTACTGAGTGATGGGCAGACCGGCCTGTTCCTTGAACAGCTTCTCCAGCCGGGACTCAGAGAGCTGGACCTCCCGGGCCAGCTCCGCCAGCGTCGGCGCATGCTGCAATGAAGTGCGGATCCGTGCTGCGACGGCGAGTACCCTGGGGTCGAACTCCCGAAAAGTCAGGTGGCGGAGGTGTTCCGGGATCAATGCCTGGCGTATCCGATGCTGGCCCCCGGCGGCGGTAATGACCGGCTCGTTTCGAACCTGGATCATGGTTCGGATAACGTCGTCCTCATTCGGATGCTGGTGAAAGATGCCGTCTTCCAGCGGCGTCATCAAACTGGCCAGAATGGGATAATCCTGGGAAAACGGTGGTAGAAAGCACAACCCCATCACGGCCCGACGGGTGTCGATGCGGGTCTGATCCAGAAGTGTTCCGGCAGGAACCAGGCAGGTTCGCGCTTCCAGCTGACTGCCACGCTCCGGGCGTATCGTCAGCCGGCCCTGGAGGCAGATCAGCATCATCTCCTGGGTCGTACGGTAGACTTCCTGGCGGCTTAAACAGGTGCCAAGGAACATGACCTCACGGCTGCAAATCAATAACCGGGGCGCCCGCTGGCATTGGCCCGGCGAGTTTTTATTATTGGACATGACTTTCCTGTACTGGCCAGTGCGCGGAAGCCGCTGACAGGCCATAACAAGTAACAGTGACCGCAGGGTTATGGCCGGAGCCCGGCCGCTCAGTCAGAACTTTAGTCCACCCCCTGAGGATCCGCTTTCACGATTTGGCACTCAGACGTAACTGGGTCACATGGGGGTCGTGCAGTGAAGGGAGCGAGCTCCACATTGCGTCACTCTGAGGCTGCTCAGGTTACACGGTCACATTCGTAGTTTCGGTTTCGAGGCCGGTCGCTGGTCTGGTGGTGCCTTTGGGGATAGAATTCTGCCATGTCCATACAGCATGCTTTACTCACCTCATTACTGGAAAAACCCTCAACTGGATATCAGCTTGCCCGCCGCTTTGATCGGTCTATCGGCTATTTCTGGCAGGCAACCCACCAGCAAATTTATCGCGAGCTCCGGCGAATGGTCGCTTCCGGCTGGCTGGAAGTGGAGGAGAGGGGCGTTAACGGCGGCCGCAAACGCAAGGTTTATCACGTTCTGCCCGCCGGGCGGGAAGAGTTGCGACGGTGGGTTGTAGAGCCTGGCAGTTCCGGTGAGAACAACGAGGCTTTCATGGTCAAGATGCGGGCGGACGCGGTGATCGGCCCTCTTGGTTTGCGGGATGAGCTGGAGCGGCTGATCAGATGGCACGAAGAGCGGCTGGCCATCTACCAGTCGATTGAAGTCAGGGATTTTGGCCAGCCAACGAAAACCCGGGCACAGCGTTTACAGCATCAGGTTCTGCGTAAGGGGATCTCCGCCGAGGAAGACTGGCTGGACTGGGCCCGGGAAGCGCTCGAATTACTGTAGGCATTCGTTCCGCTGGCGTCCAACAGACTTACCGCCACTGGGGAACCACTTGCCAGATGTACGGCCCTGAGGAATCACGTTCCAGACTTACGGCCCTGAAGAATCACGTTCCAGACGTACGGCTCTGGGGAATTCCTTTCGGAACGAAAGCGGGCTTTCTGACTGTTCCGAAAGGGATTCCCCAGAGCCTATGCCGGCTTCAGCCCGCGATGGCCGTTGTCCCGACGACTCTCTCTTCTTCTTCGTCAGAATCCCCGGCGCCCCGCACCAGCGGCAGGATTAGCCTTAGTACGCGATGCTCCATCAGAATTTCCGCCCCCGACTTCAGTAACATCTGTGACGCGGTCTCGCCGGTCAGGGCCCGGTAGGTGCGGGAAAAATGCGAAGAACTGGCAAACCCCGCTCGCAGGGCCGCGTCGGTGATGGAATATCCCATGCCCAGAAGTATGGCGGCCAGGTAGATCCGGTAGCGCAGGCGATATCGGGTGATGGGCAGTCCGGTCTGGGCCTTGAAGAGCTTCTCCAGATAGGACCTCGACAGGCCGGCTTTTTCCGCAAAGCTGGCCACGGGAAGATTAAAGGTGGCGGTCTGCTGGATGTGTCGCACCACTTCAATAACCCGGGGGTCGATTTCGCGGAACATGCGATCGCGCAAGTCCGTGGGTATCAGCAGGGGTGAAAGTTTACGGCGTATGGCAGCCGCGGAAGGGGAAGCATCCATGGCCGCATGGTAGAACCCGGCGATAAGGTCCTGCTCACTGGGGTGATCCATGAAAACCGTCGGGGTTACTTCCGTCATGATACTGGCCATGGCCGGACAGCATTGGGACAGCGGGGGCAGAAGCCAGGTGGCGGTTGTGGCCTCACTGACATCGATCAGGTCCGGGTGTTGCCATTGCCCGGTCAGCAGCAGACAGCTCCTTGTATCCCGCCACTGCGTGCCTTCTTTGATGCGGAGCCTGCCTTCGACGGCCACGACCAGTTTGTCATGGGCCACGCGATGAGGGCCCGGGCGGGATTTCCCAGCGGCAAGATAGAGAATATCCCGGCGCCACACATAAAAGCGTGGCCGGGGCACGGCCGGTGGCCGTTGGTGAATCGTCATCCCTGAATACCGCTCTGTCTGCAGTTACTTAACGGAAAACCGGGCCCACCTATACCTAGTGGGCCCGGTTTCTGTAGATCAGGACACCATGCTGTTAGCGACAGCTGCCCCGGTACTCGGAAATGCCCCGGTCCGATTCATGACGGGGGCCGCAGATGAACTGATTGTAGCGGGCATCCTTGTCCATATGAACCTTCATCCAGGAAACGCCCAGACGGCCCAGAACGGCATTGTTCAAGCCACCGCCATTAGCGCAGAAATGGCTTCCGTTACGGATCTCGACAAACGCCTTGGGTGTTGAGTTCGGAATGGCGTTATAGAAAGGTGAGGCATGAACCCCCACGGGTGCGACCACATCAGCCTGGCAGGCAAAAATCAGCGTCGGTGTAGTTACGTTCCGGGCATGGATACTGGAAGTGTCCCAGGGGGCCAGCGGAATGGCTGCGCTCAGGCGGCCTTCACCAGCAACCCGCAGAGTTCCGCCACCACCCATGGACCAGCCGATCACACCGAGGCGATTCTCATCAATCATGCCGCGAATGGGGCTGCTGGAAGAAGAGTTCTGGTCGATCAGATAGTCCAGAGCGGCGTTGATCTGACGGGCGCGGCTGGGGGGCTGGTCAAAACCGGTATTGGTATCGATGGTCATGACAACAAAGCCGTGGGACGCCAGTTTTGGTCCCCACCAGTCAATGGAGGACTCGGCGGAAACAAAGCCAGGAATAACGACTACGGCACCCATGGTCCCCGTAGTGCCAGTGGGGTAGTGGATGGTGCCGCCACCGAAGCCGCTGACCAGTCCGGAAACCCGCTGGGTACGAACGGAAAGGTGTCCGCTGCGTCCCTCAAGAAAGGAGACTGTGGGATCGGGACCGCGCTCGAAACCGCAATCGGTCTGACAGCCAGGCACGGTAGGGGCTGAGCCACCGCCACCGCCCGCAGCCAGAGCGGTTGCTGACAGCAACATGGTGCCGGCGGCCAGCGCGGATAATGCCAAGTTCTTTGTCGTTCTGATCATGGAATTTCCCTATAACGTTTTTATGGATTGTGCTCGGGTATTTCGATACCCGGGGCGAACGTTACCTAAACGTCAGGGGTCGGGCTTTCACGATCCCGCCTTTCCGCGTGAGGGGGGTCACAACTTGAGGGCGGGGTTTGGGTTTGCGGATGACAGGAAGTTCAGGAAGTGGTAATGGCGAGATGATAAGTGGTTCGAGGAAATGGCTGAAAAATGGACAAAAAGGGGGCCTGAATGGCCCCCCTTTAAGTTTCTCAGGCGGGTTCGGTCACAGGCTGCTGTTTAACTTCTGTCAGCCCCAGGCGCTTCCTCGCCTGGTTATATTCATTGATCAGGCGGGTAACCAGACTGTCGACAGAGCCGATGGATTTGACTGCGCCAACGCCCTGGCCAGCACCCCAGATGTCGCGCCACGCTTTGCTCTCTGTGTTGCCGCCGGACCCGAAGTTCATCTTCGATGGGTCTGATTCCGGCAGTGCGTCGGGATCCAGGCCGGCATTTTCAATGCTCTTCTTCAGATAGTTGCCGTGGACGCCGGTGAACAGGTTGGAATACACGATATCGGCGGCAGTACTGTCGACAATCATCTGTTTGTAAGCCTGATCCGCATTGGCCTCATCGGTCGCAATAAACGCGGAGCCGATATACGCCAGGTCCGCTCCCGCCGCCTGTGCCGCCAGTACGGCATTGCCATTGGCGATAGAGCCAGAAAGGAGCAGGGGGCCATCGAACCACTCCCGGATCTCCTGAATCAGGGCAAACGGCGACTGGGTGCCAGCGTGTCCGCCCGCGCCGGCAGCGACAGCGATCAGGCCGTCGGCGCCCTTCTCAATGGCCTTGCGAGCAAACTGGTTATTGATCACGTCGTGCAGGACGATACCGCCCCACTGGTGAACCCGCTCGTTAAGGTCTTCACGGGCCCCCAGCGAAGTGATGATGATGGGCACCTTGAACTTGGCGCACACCTCAAGGTCATGGTCGAGCCGGTCGTTGGACCGATGGACGATCTGGTTCACCGCAAAGGGCGCAGCAGGTTTGTCCGGGTTCTGGGCGTTGTACTCTGCCAGTTCAGTGGTAATCCGCTCCAGCCACTCTTCCAGCACATGGGCCGGACGGGCGTTCAGTGCCGGGAAAGAGCCCACAACGCCGGCCTTGCATTGGGCAATGACCAGGTCGGGGGTGGAAATGATAAACAGAGGCGATGCAACCGCCGGCAAAGACAGACCTTTAAGGCAATTCGGTAACGACATGACAGCTCCTGATTACGGGTGCCGCAAAGGTGGGCGGGAGCTCACGCAGGCGGCAGCGACATTGTTATTGGTGGCTGGCTCCCAGGGAGCCTGAGTGCAACCAGTTGCATAAAATTACCAGCGAGCAGGCTGCTATGCAACTAGTTTCATAAGGGCTGATAAAAGGCTTTTTTGCGGGTGAAGAAGAGAGCGCCCTGACGGACGGACGGCTCGTCAGGGTCGGGATAGGACAGGGACTCGAAAGAAGTGTCCGGGCTATTTTTTGGCGATTACCCAGAAGGCGTGAACGAGACCAGGAATGTATCCCAGCAGTGTGAGCAGAATGTTGATCCAGAAGTGCTTGCCGATGCCCACTTGCAGAAAAACTCCCAAAGGCGGTAGAAGAAGCGCAATGAGAATTCGGATCAGATCCATCAGAAACTCCTTGTTACAGTTAAGGTTACCCGATGTGCATCCCTGCGCTGGGAATGTCTCCCTGAAGTTGTATTCTCTTACTACTCTTTCTTATTTCTGTCTATCTTTAAGGAAAGCCTAGCAATAAACCCCGGCGCCGGAATTACAATTCTGAAATAGCTTCGCAAACCCAAGGCTGATCTGACATGTTCGGGTTCGGGAAAGTGGAGGGGAAAGGGAGGAGACCATCATGGCAATCAGGCTAGAGCGCACCCATGATAAATCAACCGGAGAAGGCTACCGCGTTCTGGTGGACCGGCTCTGGCCCCGGGGGGTATCCCGGGACGCTTTGAAAATTGATGAATGGCTGAAGGAGGTGGCGCCATCGTCCCAGTTGCGCAAGGACTTCCATAACGGTGAGGTGTCCTGGGATGAGTTCCGCCGAAGCTATCTGATGGAACTCAAGGATCACCGGGAGAGCCTTCGGGCGCTGGCGGAGCGGGCCGGAAAAGAGACCGTGATACTGCTCTACAGCTCGAAGGACGAAGAGCATAACAATGCTATGGTGCTGAAACAGTACCTGAATATGCTGAAGTAGCGCTGCCGCTCGTTAGAGCCTGCAAGCCTCAGCTGCGAAGTATGCCGGCGACCAGCCGCCCTGCCAGAGCAAGCAACAGTACGCCAAAAAAACGCTCCAGCCAGACGACGTTCCGTTTCAGGCTGGCGAGCAGGCGCTGGTTTGAAAACAGTGCCGCAACAATCAGATACCAGCCGATATCGAGGACCATGGCAGTGGTTGCGTAGACCAGTTTCGCCAGCATGGCCGTCTCCGGCCCCACCACCTGGCTGAACAGGGCAATAAAGAACACCGCCACCTTGGGGTTCAGAAACGCGAGCATAAAGCCATCCCGGGCTGCGCTGGCGGTCGTGTGTACCTCCGGAAGAGCCTGGGTCGGGTGGTTGCGGGCTGTAATACCCTTGAATCCCAGCCACGCCAGGTAGGCTGCGCCGCCCCATTGCAGGATGGCAAACAGCGTCGGGGAAGTGGTAATCGCCGCGGCCAGTCCCATCACACTCAGGAACGCGTACATGCCGATGCCAATGCCGTGGCTTACTGCCACGATCATGCCATTGGCGCGACCTCCGGCCAGGGTCTGCTTGAGCACCAGCGCCAGTGATGGTCCGGGGGACATGGCTCCGAGAGTACAGATCGTGACGACAGCAAGCCAGGTGGTTAGGCTCATCAGATGTTATTCCTCGGCAGGGGCTATCAGAAAAAGGCGGATAGTTTACCGATATCGAGGCCTGAATGCACCGCAGAGCCCTCGTTGGGCGCTAGTACCTGGCAAGCAGAACGGGCCTCATGAAGAGGCCCGGATTTCCCAGGGGTTCGTCTGGGATCAGTCGACCCGGGTCAGTTTGACTTCAATGTTGCCGCGGGTTGCATTGGAGTAGGGGCACACCTGATGAGCCTGTTCGATCAGCTTATCGGCCTGTTCACCGTCCATGCCCGGCAGCGAAATTCGCAACTCAACCTGAATACCGAAACCGCTCCCTTTGGGACCGATACCGACCAGCCCTTCAATGGAAGTGTCATCGGGCATGGTGACTTTCTGCTTGCCTGCGACCGCTTTCATGGCGCCGATAAAGCAGGCGGAATAACCGGCGGCGAACAGCTGCTCCGGGTTGGTGCCTTCACCTCCCGAGCCGCCAAGCTCTTTCGGCGCGCTGAGGGCAACGTCGAGCGCGCCATCAGATGAAGTCGCGCGGCCGTCCCGACCGCCAGTTGCTTTGGCTGAAGCGGTATAGAGAACTTTTTCCAGTGCCATCGAAAACCTCCTGTTACCTGTAGATGGGATTATCGGCAGTGGCC
>JAJUHY010000256.1 GCA_029265735.1 Marinobacter segnicrescens
CATGAAAACCAGACTCTTTTCTCCGCTGATTCTTACGTTAACCATGCTTGCCGGACCGGCGCTGGCCGGGCAGTACCAGACCGGACAGATCATGGTGGATAACCCCTGGTCCCGACCGACCCCGCCGGGCACACCGGTCGGAGTGGGCTATATGACGATTCATAACCACGGTGACACCGCGGTAACGCTCACCGCTGGTGAGACCCCGGTAGCGGACCGGGTATCCATCCATGAAACCGTTGAGAAGAATGGAATGATGACCATGCAGCCCCTGTCAGACGGACTTGCCATTCCGCCCCAGGCTTCGGTGGAGCTCAGGCCCCAGAGCTTTCATTTAATGCTGGAGTCTCTCAACGGTCCTCTGAAAGAAGGTGACAAGGTGCCACTGACGCTGGAGTTCGACGGTCAGGAGACGCTGGAACTTGAGCTCCAGGTACGGTCAGTTGACGGAATGCCTGAGGATCACGACCACTCACACCATCATTCAGACCATTCCCATCATTCGGACTCTCATCACTCCCATCAGTAGAACTACAGATAAGCTTCAGGCCTGGAAATTTTCCCTGTCACAGCCAGTGCCAGGGAAAGCCCGACAGTGACTCCGTTGCCACCGCAAGAGACATTTTCGTCAGTTCGATACCACGGATGGGATCAGCCTGTGATGACGATCTCATAACCTCATTGTCATGTTGGTTTGCTAGTCTGAAAATGCCTTTAGGGACAGAAGGTTACCACCTCTAATCCGCTATATATCCGGTTTTGCGACACGTTGATGGCGAGCTAGAGTGATGCGCATAATACGCATCGAATCGTCGCGCCGGAGCCATGGCAGACAGGGCTTTGCGGACGCAGGAACGAAATCGACGAGCCTCGCCCAGGTGCTGTTCTTCAAGGCCTGGCATTTGCATGGATCGTTCAGGCAGGGCTGCGGCGCTCCTGACATGCTTACGCTCCAACAAGGGATGGATTGGGATGATAAAGAGCCATACTCTCCGTAGTACAGTAATTCTGCTGATGATGACTCTGCTCGCCGCTGGCACTGCCTCTGCGCAACAGGATGAAGCCTACAAGATCGGAGTAGGCGACCGCGTCAGAATTTCAGTCTATGGTCAGGAAGATATGAATACCGACACGGAAGTTGCTGCCGACGGCACCATTACCATGGCCCTGATTGGCCGGGTGGACATTCGCGGCATGACACCCCCTGAAGTGAGCCGGTTGCTGGAGTCCCGGTTTGAGAGCGAAGGTTATCTCCGTAACGCCAATATTAACGTCGTAGTCCAGGAATACCGCAGCAACACCATATCGGTGCTGGGACACGTCAATCAGCCTGGCCGCATCGCACTGGAGGGGCCGACCACCCTGACGGAAGTCCTTGCGCTGGCAGGAGGGATCAACTCAGGGGGCGGTGAGCGGCTGGTACTGATCCGTGACGGTGAGGACGGTCAGCAGGTCCGTCAGCAATACTATCTCTCCGAGCTGCTTGATCAGCAAGCGACTGACACACAGCCGGTCCGGGTTCGCAACGGCGATACGCTCTATGTCCCCAAGGCAGAGCAATTCTATATCCACGGTCAGGTTCAGAAGCCGGGCACCTATACGATAGACCGGCCACTGAACGTCATGCAGGCACTGTCGGTCAGTGGTGGTTTTAACCCCCGGGCCAGTACCCGCGGTGTGGTCCTGTATCGCAAGCAGCCCGACGGAACGGTGAAGACGTTTAAAGTGGATATGTCAGACCCGATCCGCGATGGCGACGTTCTGTTCGTAAAGGAAAGCCTGTTCTGATTTTGCTTTCAGGGAGACTGGCATGAGCCTGAGCAGTGTATTGAGAATCCTGCTGGCCCGGTGGTGGATAACGGCGGCGCTGGTGGTGGTCTGCGTGGGAGTAATGGCGGTGGTATCACTGTTACTGCCACGAACCTACGTTGCCTCTACCGAGCTCATCATGGAAGGTCAGGTGCAGGACCGCATGACCGGTCAGTTGGCACCGGCCCGTTCGGGCTACATTGCGACCCAGGCTGAAATCGTACGCAGCCGCAAAGTGGCCGAGCGGGTCTATGATTACCTGCCGGAAGAGGTCCGTGCCATGGTAGACGCGCGGGCTCAGGAGGACTACGAAGGGGAGGGCGAGGCCCGCCCTGCAGCATGGCTCGCCCGTCACGTACGCCGGAATCTCAGTGTCGGCACCGAAAAGACCAATAACGTGATGACCATCTCCATGGCCGGAGAAGATCCCGCACTGGCTGCCGGGGTTGTGAATGGCCTTGCTATCGCCTACATCGACACCAGCATTGAGCTTCGCACGGACCCGGCCCGCCGCTTCTCAACCTGGTATCAGGAACAGCTCAAGCTGCTCAGGGATAACCTCCGAGATGCCCGTGGCCGGTTGTCATCCTTTCAACGGGAACATGGAATCGTCGGTCTGAATGAGCAGCTCGACCTGGAGAACGCCCGCCTGGCGGAGCTGTCGTCACGGCTGGTTGATGCCCAGGACCAGAGCACTCAGGACCAGCTGCGCCAGGGCTCGGGTGATAACGCCGTAGTGCTGCCGGATAACCCTGCCATCCAGAGTCTGCGTGCGCAGTTGGCGGAGGCTGAGGCGGAGCTGAACGACATGTCCAACCGTTACGGTGCCCGGCATCCGGATTATCGCCGGCAGGCGGCACGGGTCCAGTCACTGAAAGAGAGCCTGCTGACCGAGCAGCGCATCGCTGTCCAGGGTATTGAGTCCATCGCGACCGTCTCGAAAAGCCGGCTCGAAGAATTGCAGCAAGCCTTTGATCAGCAGAAAGAGCGTGTGTTGGCCCTGAAAGAGCAGAGGGATGAGCTGGAACTGTTGCAGCAGGAGGTCCAGATGGCCCAGGAAGCGTATAACGCTGCATCCGGACGGGCCCAGGCCAATACTCTGGAGAGCCGGCTGGCGGAAACGAACGTTACCGTACTGAACGAGGCCGTGCCCCCCGGCATGCCGACGTCACCCAACATCAAACTGAATCTAGTGATTGCCACCATGCTCGGGTTTTTGCTCGGCGTGGCTATATCGCTTCTGCTGGAACTGGCCAACCGTCGGGTCAGAAGCCGTTCGGATATCGAAGAAACCCTGGGTCTGCCGGTACTTGCATACCTGCCGGATACACCGGGGGCATACCGTCAACGTGAGGCCCGGACTGTATGAGTGAAGTAGCGCTTCCCCTGTTTCGTGACAACACACATATTCCGGATCAGACCGACCTGATGGGACGGCTGATGGTCCAGAAGGGGCTGATTCACAGTGACGACCTGGACCGGATTCTGATTCTGCAGAAACAGAAAGGTATCCGCTTCGGAGAGGCCGCCCAGTCCCTTGGGTTGGTGACTGCGGAAGATGTCAAGGCGGTGCTGGCTGAACAGTTCGCTTATCCGGTGGTTGCCCGGCCGGCAAGTGAGGTCAGCCTCCATCCCAGGCTGATTGCTGCCTATCAGCCGGCCCATCCGCGGGTTGAAGCCTTGCGCAGTCTGCGCAGTGAACTGATGCTGCGCTACTTCAATCATCCCGACAATAAAATGCTCGCCATTGTGGGGGTGGACAGTGAAGCAGGAATTCGTGACCTGGCGACGAATCTGGCAGTCGTTATTGCACAGACCGGCGCCAGGACCTTGCTGGTTGACGGCAACCTGCGGGACCCATGTCTCCACGAATGGTTCGGTCTGCCGAACCTGCGAGGGCTGTCGGATGCGCTCGCGGGCAGGTCATCGGTGATACCGCGTCATTGTCCGCCGCTGGACACGCTGTGGCTGCTCAACG
>JAJUHY010000281.1 GCA_029265735.1 Marinobacter segnicrescens
CGGGGCGGCCCTGCTGGCCCAGTCCGAGGGTTAGCTCCGGTGCAGGCATCTGGTACAGTGGTTCGTCGTCCTGCTTGTTTTCACCTCGCAGCCACGTAAGGCTGCCAACCAGATCGACCGCCGGGGCGCTGGCATGCAGGGCTTCCAGCGGCATCACGAAACCGGCTTCGGCACCGTAGATCACTACTTCGTCCAGGTTCTCGGTTTGTTTGACGGGCTGGTTATTCTGGGGGTGGTTCTGCCCGGTAATACGTCCTGCAATGTAATCATCAATCCGGGTGTAGAAGGCTGCAACCTGATACTGGCCCAGCCGGCCGCGACCTTTCAGGCCAATTTCTGCGCTGGTTGATTTTTCAGAATCCAGTTGTGGGTTGCCCCGGTGAAAGAAACCGTCGCCGCGGGCCGCGTCTTCAAAACGCTCGCGCATGTCGGGGGCCCGGTAGGCGGTGCCAACATTGATGTAGGGATTGACCATGTCGCTCAGGTTGTAGATTGCACCGGCAGACCAGGACAGTGTTTCGGAAGTGTTCTTTAATCCTTCGGTTCTGGCAGCCGGCCCGTTGCCCACAACCTGTGCCTCGCCTGTCACTTTGTCATAGCGGGCACCGAGCTGAATATTCCAGTTGCCGACCATGATGTCATCCTGCACGAACACGCCCCGGCTCTCGATTTCGCCAGCCCGGAACGGGGAGTTGGCAACGGCGTTATCGGACATGGGCGGGTTGAAGGTAAAACGTTCCGGGTCACCGGTCATTTCCCAGCCCTCGGCTCCAACCGTGACCAGGTGGTTATCGCCGATGGGCAATCGGTACTGGGCTTTAACGCCGTCGGTGCGGAACCTGACATCGTTCCATACCTGGTTGCGCTCTTTGAAATCCCACCAGGCGCGGATTTGCCTCTGCACTTCCTGTCGATAGATGCTGGTCTCCAGGGTACCGGTACCGACACTACCTTGGTAGCCGAGTTCGGCAAGCGTGCGCTTCTGTTTGGGCGAATGGATGGTCAGGGTGCCGTTGCCACCCGGGCCGGGTTTAGCGGAGCCCGGGTACCAGACTTCCCGGTCCTCATGGTTCTGCAGGTTCAGTGTCAGCTTCTGGTTGTCAGTTATCCTGAAAGCATATTTCGCCAAAAAGGATTCCGAGCGGAATCCGCTGTTTTCGATATCACCGTCGGGTGTTTCATAGTCGTCCACATCTTTGGCGGCGGCACCGATGACAAGGCCGTGGTCCTTGCTGGAAAGCTCCAGCAGGGTGCCACCAGCCAGGCTGCTGTCCACCGTGCCAGTGCTGCCGGAGAATCGGCCGTGGGCTTCAGGCTGTTTCGAGAAGGTTGCCTCTGGCGTACGCAGGTTGATCGCGCCGCCCATGGCACCGGTGCCGTGCAGTACCGAGGCCGGGCCTTTCACCACTTCGACGGTATCCAGAAGGCTCATGTCTGCCAGGGAAGCAACGGCGCCCTGGGGCTGGGCGGAATTCACGCGAATGCCGTCAACCAGAAGTACCACACTTTCTTTTTTCAGGCCGCGAATGACCGGATTACCGCCCCAAGCGCTGCCATCGCCCTGAACGGCCAGGCCTGGCCGGCCACGGAAGAGATCGCCCGTGGTTTTCGATGCCGCTGTTTTTTCTGTGGATAGTTGTTCCGTTGCACTGGCGGTTTCGAGCGTATCCGACTCATAACCTTTGGCGGTCACCACCAGTTCGTTGAGCTCTGAATAAGTGGCGGTTGTCGCGTGTGCAGCGGGTAAAACGGAAAAGGCAGCGACGGCCAAGGCCAATGGGTGGGGGTGACAAATCATGACGCTCTCCGATAACGGCTGACGGTTGAGAATGTCATGCAATATAGCGCAAATGAAACTCGTTCGTATTTGACTTTGGTCAGGGGGGCATCGTTTTAAAGCAGGTACATTAACGTCAGTTATTACCGGACGTGAGTGTATGGGCAGCTTGATTGGCAGAGGTCTGAGTTGGGGGGGCAGCCTTACCGGAGTTCTACTGTTGGTAGCACTCTGGGAGTGGGGAAGTTTGTCCTACGGAAGTTTTTTGCTCCCTGGTCCGCGGGATGCGCTCTCGTCTATTGTGGGCTTGGCCAACCAAGGTGAGCTCTGGACGGCCGTCTGGGCTACCACTTGGAGGGCCATGACTGGCTTTGCCATTGCTGCTCTGGCTGGTGTCGCTCTTGGCCTGATTGCCGGGTTGTCCCACACGGTTGGCCGGGCACTGGAGCCGGTTTCGACGGTGCTTCTGGGCATACCGCCCATCGCCTGGATTGTGCTGGCGCTGTTGTGGTTTCGCAGCGGATCTCTGGCGGCCATTTACACGGTAGTGGCTACTACCATTCCGGTAGCATTTGCCGGTGCCCAGATTGGGGCGCGAACCCTGGACCACCGTCTGCAGGAAATGGGCGATGTATTCCGAGTGCCGTTTGCCATGCGTGTTTGGGATTTCTATCTGCCACACATTGTCTCCTACATCTTCCCGGCATTGATCACCGCTCTGGGGGTGGCCTGGAAAGTCACCGTGATGGCAGAGCTTTTTGCGACGGAAGACGGAGTCGGGGCGGGCATGGCCATGGCCCGTGTGAGTCTGGACACCGCCGGCGCCATGGCCTGGATCGTGGTGGTTGTGGTGTTGCTACTGGTGGCCGAACACGGCTTTCTGCGTCCTTTACAGAAGAAGATGGAACCCTGGCGGCAGGTCAAAGGCCCTGCCAGGCCGGGCTAAGGAGTTTTCGATGCTGACGCTGCAAAAGGTTTCCCTGGCTCTTGGCCCCAACACCATCCTTGAGGAGATTGATCTGCAGGTGGCTGCGGGTGAAGCCGTATGTCTGGTGGGCCCGTCCGGCTGTGGAAAAACCAGCCTGCTTCGTCTGGCTTCCGGAGTAATTGAGGCTACGTCGGGAAAGGTGAGCAACCACTTTAAAACCACCGCAGCTGTGTTCCAGGAGTCCCGTTTACTGCCTTAGCGGCGAATGCTCGACAACATTGCCCTCGGCCTGAAAGCCCGGGGTGTACCCCGGCGAGATCGACTGACGCGGGCGAAAGCCTTGGCCGACCAGGTAGGTCTTTCAGAGTGTTGTGGGCATTTCCCCCATGAGCTGTCCGGTGGTATGCAACAGCGAGTGGCTTTGGCCCGGGCGCTGGCAGTAGGCGCTGATTGTCTGTTGCTGGATGAGCCATTCAGTGCCCTGGATGTGGGGCTGCGTAGCGAGGCTCAGGATCTGGTGGAACGGCTAGTGGTTGAACAGGGTATAGCAACCTTGATGGTGACTCACGATCTTACCGAAGCCCTGCGTCTGGCCCATCGGGTTATTGTTGTTTCCGGCTCGCCCGGGACCGTGGTGTTTGAATATAAAGTCACGACCCCGTACCGGGAGCGCAG
>JAJUHY010000327.1 GCA_029265735.1 Marinobacter segnicrescens
AGCCCCGAGGGTCGGAATGCGTGGTTTCTCCACGAAGTTCACGTTTAATACAGAAGGCCTGTATCGTTGTACTCATGGCGCAGACCCGGTTCCCAGCGTTCCTCTATGGCCTTTTGTACATGCGCCAATCGATGGTTTCGAGTACCGGCTGGATAACGGTTCCGGGATTAGTATTGCGGCTCACGGTATGGATAGAAACAGCAATCCGGGCTACCTCAACACGGCGAATTCACAGGAGTGGACAAGCCTGCACCAGAGCGCTCTGGATTACCTGAATACTCCCGTGCGTCTGGAGTACGAACGTCGTCATGAAGCCTCCTTTACCACGCACTGGGCAGACAGAATATCAGCCGCGCTGATCACACTGCTGAAAGACTCCGGGTATTACGCAGCAGTACTCGCACAGGCAACCGTCACGACATCGTTGACTTTCTATGACCTGTTAGCCCGTACTCTTGAGCAGGTGGCATCAGCATCTGCTCGTTTCGCCGAACAAACCCGTGGCTTGCTCGGCCATATGCTGGCCTTTGCACGAGCGGTTGTGACCACAGTGGCTGACCTCAGCTTCCGGTTTATTCGATGGGTATTCGATCAGACGGTGGGTGCACTATATGACACGGTGCGGCAGGCTATTCAACAGACATAAAAAACGTTTCAAAAGCTGAAACTCTCGGGATAAAGCGCGCAAAGCTGGCCTTGCGCGCTCAGAGCCTTTTCAGCTATCAATGCATCAACGTATACAACTTCCGCCGATAGGTACGCACATCCGGGTTGCTGTTGCCCAGCTTCTCGAACAGTTCCACCAGTGCTGTTTTGGCGATGCCGTCCTTGTAGCTGGCGTTGGTTTCCAGCAGGCGCAGCAGGAGTTCCATGGCTTCCTGGTTGCGGTCGTTCAGGGCGTATTGCATTGCCAGCTCATGAAGTGCGTCCGGGTCGTTCGGGTTCTGTTCCAGAGTCGCTTCAATCTCGGAAATAGGTCGCAGTTCGCCAGCTTGCCTCAGGAGGTTAAGGCGGGCGGCCAGCTGTTTGGCCTTGGGCTGCATTTTTTCTTCCGGCGGCAGGCTGTCGAGTACCTGCTCGGCAATGTCCAGATCGCCCTGCTCTGCCTTGATTTGCGCCAGGTCGATCAGCACATCCAGGTCATCCGGATTTTGCTGGTTCAGCTCGGTGAGAATGGTCAGTGCGCCTTCCAGGTCACCTTCTTCCCACAGCCGCTGGGCCTTGTCGTAGGGTGATTCCTGCTCACCCATTTTCTCCACATGGGGCTCCAGCATCTTGCGAACTTCACCTTCGGGCATGGCACTGTTGAAGCCATCCACCGCCTGACCGTTCTTTACCAGTATAACCGTGGGCAGGCTGCGCACCCCCAGGCTGGCGGTCAGTTGCTGCTGTTCGTCCGCGTTTACCTTCGCCAGCAGAAAGCCGCCGTTATACTCCGCCGCAAGCTTTTCAAGAATGGGCATCAACTGCTTACAGGGTGCGCACCACTCCGCCCAGACATCAACCAGGACCGGCGTGGTCGAGGATGCTTCCATAACTTTTTCCTGGAAGTTTTCCATGGTGGCTTCGAAGATAAACGGCGAATCGCTCATAGCTCTGGTACCTGCGTGATCCGGTAATGGTCGGTTGGATAATAGATTCTCTATACATGGTGCCAGAGGGAATGAATTCAAGACACCACCCACCGCCGGCTTGCCCCGTTACAGCTTCAGGATTTGCCGAAGTAAGGCCTTGAATTTCCGCAAGGTGGCGCTACATAGCTGAATGTACCCGAGGTAACCGGGCGCCGGCGGACAACCGCTGCCGGCCTCTGTCACGAAAATAATGAGGACACCATGGCCGACGAAAACCGTAACGAGGCACCGGAACAGGACGATATCACCGAGTACATCGGTTCCGAGGAGAACACCGGTAAGGGGCTGATCCTGCCCGGTGAAGCCCGGCCCCGTCGTCTGTACGTCATTCCGGTATCCAACCGCCCGTTCTTCCCTGCCCAGGTGCAGCCCGTTATGGTGAACCAGGACCCATGGCAGGAAACCCTGAAGCGGGTCGGAGACACCGCCCACCATATGCTGGGTATCTGCTACGTGGAGAACCCCGACCCGGACCGGCATATTCCCAGCAGCGAAGAGCTGGAGACCATGGGTTGTGCCGTCCGCGTTCATCACGCTCAGCAGGACAGCGGCCGTATCCAGTTTATCGCCCAGGGCCTGACCCGCTTCCGCATCGTCCAGTGGCTTCGTCGCAAGCCGCCATATCTGGTGGAAGTGGAATACCCCGAAGAGCCGGAAGAGCCCGCTGACGAGCTCAAGGCCTATACCCTGGCCATTATCAGCGCCATCAAGGAGTTGCTGCGCTCAAACCCCTTGTACGGGGAAGACGTCAAACACTACCTGTCCCGCTTCGGGCCGGAAGACAGCTCGCCGCTGGCAGACTTCGGCGCGTCCATGACCAGTGCACCGGGGCCTGAGCTGCAGGAAGTTCTGGATACAGTCCCGCTGCTGCGCCGGATGGAAAAAGTCCTGGTGCTGATGCGCAAGGAGCAGGAAGTTGCCCGGCTGCAGGCGGAAATTAATGAAGAGGTAAACGACAAGATCCAGAAGCACCAAAGGGAGTTCTTCCTGCGGGAGCAACTCAAGGTGATCCAGCGGGAGCTGGGCATTGCCAAGGATGAC
>JAJUHY010000046.1 GCA_029265735.1 Marinobacter segnicrescens
AATGGCCGACGACAGGGCATCAATTGCCTTGTCCTGACCAAAGACGACGCGCTTGAGGTTAGCTTCGAGATTACCCAGCAACTCAGTATCGGACTTGGAAACCGATTTTGGTGGGATGCGGGCAATGGTGGCGACCACGTCTTCAATGGCGGAAACACCAATAACCTTGCGGCGCTTGGCTTCCGGCAACAGTCGCTGACGGGCGCCCGCTTCGTCGATCACATCGATAGCCTTGTCCGGCAGGTGCCGGTCGGTGATGTAGCGGTCCGCCAGCTCGGCAGCGACCCGCAGCGCCTTATCGGTATATTTCAGATCGTGGTGTTTCTCAAAATGGGGTTTGAGCCCTTTGAGAATCTGATACGTGTCTTCAACACTGGGCTCGTTCACATCAATTTTCTGGAAGCGACGGGCCAGGGCGCTGTCTTTCTCGAAGATTCCGCGGAATTCCGAGAAGGTGGTCGAGCCGATGCAGCGAATTTCACCAGAGCTCAGCATGGGCTTGAGCAGGTTGGAGGCATCCATCACGCCGCCGGATGCAGAGCCCGCGCCGATGATGGTATGAATCTCATCAATAAACAGAATCGCCCGCTTTTCTTTCTTTAACTCAGACAGCAGGCCTTTCAACCGTTTCTCAAAGTCACCGCGATACTTGGTGCCTGCCAGCAGTGCACCCAGGTCGAGTGAGTAGACAACCGCATCGGAAATAATCTCCGGCACCTGGCCATCCACAATACGGCGGGCCAGACCCTCAGCGATGGCGGTTTTACCAACACCTGCCTCGCCCACCAGCAGCGGGTTGTTCTTGCGGCGGCGGACCAGAATCTGCACCACACGCTCAACTTCATGCTCGCGGCCGATCAGCGGATCAATCCGCCCCTGCCGGGCCGCCTCGTTGAGGTTGGTGGCATAGGCCTCAAGGGGCCGGTTGGAACTACCCTCCTCCGCGGCTTCTTCCTGGGACGCTGCGTCCGGAGCGTCCTGATCTTCTGCACCCTGAACCCGGGAAATGCCGTGGGAGACAACGTTCACCACGTCAATACGTGCAATATTCTGTTTCTTGAGCAGGTATACCGCCTGGCTCTCCTGCTCGCTGAAGATGGCTACCAGCACATTGGCGCCGGTCACCTCTTTCTTACCCGAGGACTGCACGTGGAAGACTGCCCGTTGCAGCACTCGCTGGAAGCCCAGCGTCGGCTGGGTTTCACGCTCGCTGTCACTGCCAGGGATCAGCGGTGTTGTGGAATCAACAAACTCGGTGAGTTCATCCTGCAGCCGCTGTAAATCTGCACCACAGGCTTTAAGGACGCCCACTGCCGAATCATTGTCCAGCAATGCCAGCAGAAGATGTTCAACCGTCATGAATTCATGACGCTTGTCGCGGGCATTCCGGAAAGCGGCATTCAGCGTAATTTCAAGATCTTTGCTCAGCATGGGCCACCCCACTAGGTCGTTCAGTCCGCACGTTCAATCTCGCACAGCAGCGGGTGCTCGCATTCAGAAGAATACTGATTCACTTGCGCTGCCTTCGTTTCCGCGATGTCTCGGGTGTATACCCCACATACGGCCTTTCCCTGCGTATGGACGAGCAGCATCACCTGCGTCGCCTTTTCTTCGTTCATTCCGAAGAATTTCATGAGCACATCCACAACAAAGTCCATGGGCGTGTAGTCATCGTTCAGGAGCACCACCCGGTACCGGGCCGGACGTTTCAGAGCCGGCTTCGCCGGCGCCACACTAACGCCGTCCTCGCGAGCGGGATGACCCGGACCCTCGTGATCCACCTGATTCAATATTAGTAGAGAATTTCTCAGTGTCCGCATGATTCTCATACCGGAAGTCGGTTTCTGTGACAGAAGATGGATGTCCGCAGGCCGCTTTTCAAGCCAGCCCCTGCCTGAACAGATCTGTACCGGTCGAAACGCATCTGCTGGGCGCCGGAAATCAACACAGCTGACCAACGTTCGAACCTTCGACCGGAAAAACGTCTGCGGGTTCACTGGCATGATACCTTTTCAGCCCGGGCTGAAACAGACGGCCCCCATTACCTTGGCAAAACCGTTTCGCACCAGCACATATTTGTAAAATCGCTCTGTCATTTGCCGAGTCGCGCAGGATCCAGCTCAGGGTTTCGCATGTACAGTCCGGCGGTTCTTAAGTTCGCCCGTCAATTATTACTACTGAACCGCCCAAGATATTGATATACGTGAATATCATGCGATTCATACCCTGCCATAACAATCATGTAATGTGCACAATCAGTAATTCCCGCAACTTTGGTATTGACTCCCTGAGATGATTGATCAAAAGTAATTCCCGCAATGTAAAATTGTGTAAAACGCCGTGGTCGAGGCCCCAAATGGCCGAGGATCACGACAGATAATGACGGGACAAGGGAGTTCATCATGCCTAGGGGCAAAGTAAAATGGTTTAACAACGCCAAGGGTTATGGCTTCATTATCGAAGAGGGCTGCAGTGACGACCTGTTTGCACATTTCTCCTCGGTACAGATGGAGGGGTACAAAACCCTGAAAGCGGGCCAGGCAGTAACCTTTGACAAAAAACCCAGCGACAAGGGAGTTCATGCGGTCAACATCGTACCGGACCCTCAGGTATCCACCAAAGGGCGCGATGATGAGCAGCAAGCCGAGCAATCGGATCATGAAACTCCCCGCAACAACGTGGTTCGTATGGTCAACGGCTGAACCGTAACGCATTCTGTGAGGGCCATCCCCGGTTGTTTGTGATTCTGCTAACATGCCGGGATGGCTACCCTTATCCTGCTCAACAAGCCCTTTCAGACACTCTGCCAGTTCATGGACGACGGTGGGCGTCGAACCCTTGCCGAATTTATCGCGACTCCCGGAGTCTATCCGGCTGGCCGACTCGATTATGACTCAGAAGGCCTCGTCCTGCTCACCGATGACGGGGCCGTGCAGCATCGTATCGCCTCACCCAGCCAGAAAATGAGCAAAACCTACCTGGTCCAGGTGGAGGGCGACATAACAGAGGCAGCGTTACGCCAGCTCCAACAGGGGATCCAACTTAAAGACGGACTCACCCGGCCTGCCCTTGCCCGACGAATTCCTGAACCTGACATCTGGCCCCGCGTACCTCCGGTGAGAGCCCGTGCAACTATTCCCACGTCGTGGCTTGAACTGACGCTTACGGAAGGTCGCAACCGTCAGGTCCGCCGCATGACAGCCGCAGCGGGTTTTCCGACACTGCGCCTAGTGCGCTGGCGCATAGGTGACTGGTCTCTGGACGGGCTCGCGCCCGGGCAATCCCGCACCGAAACCATTCATCTGCCCCGGAAACCTGCCCGCCCACGGCCCCGCCCAACCTCAACTCGTCGTCCTGCCGGCCGGCGCTAAGGAGTCGATATGACCTGGAAACCCCATGCCACTGTCGCTGTGATCGTGGAAGACACCGAAGGCCGCTACCTGCTGGTTGAAGAACGCAGCCAGGGCAGGATCGTCTTTAACCAGCCTGCTGGCCATATAGAAGAAGGTGAAACGGTGCTTGACGCTGCACGCCGGGAGGCGCTGGAAGAGACCGGCTGGAAAGTCGAACCAGAAGCGTTTCTGGGAATGTACCGATACCAGCCCCCCGGCAACGGCCGAACCTATTTCCGCTTCTGCTTTGCGGCGAAGGCCATCGATCACATCAGCAACAAACTGGACGACGGCATCATTGCGGCCCACTGGTTGACCCTGGAGCAGATCCGTGAACTGGGCGAGCAGTTACGCAGCCCTCTGGTCTTGGAATGCATACTGGATTACCGAAAGGGACGGCGCTTTCCCCTGGATGTGATCGTTGAGCCGGACGCCGACTGAGCCCAAACAATGTTACAATCGCCGGCCAACAGTCATTCACAAGTATCTGTCTGTCCATGAACCGGAACATCTCAAAAGCTCCAGAGCATACTCGCGTTATCGTCGGCATGTCCGGCGGCGTGGATTCGTCCGTTGCCGCCTGGTTGCTGAAATCCCAGGGTTATCAGGTGGAAGGCCTGTTCATGAAAAACTGGGATGAGGACGATGGCACGGAATACTGCACGGCCATGACGGACCTGGCAGATGCCCAGGCGGTGGCGGATGATATCGGCATTCCATTGCATACAGCGAGTTTTGCGGCGGAGTACTGGGACCGGGTTTTTGAACACTTCCTGTCCGAATACAGCGCGGGCCGAACCCCCAATCCGGACATTCTCTGCAACAAGGAAGTCAAGTTCAGGGCATTCCTCGACTACGCAGTGACCCTTGGGGCGGACTTTATCGCCACTGGCCATTACACACGCCAGCGTCCGGACCCGGACCGGCCTGGCCGGGCCTTGCTGCTGAAGGGTCTCGACGCCAACAAGGACCAGAGCTATTTCCTCCATGCGGTATCCGGCGAGCGCATCGCCCGCACCCTGTTCCCGGTAGGAGAACTGGACAAATCTGAAGTTCGCCGTATCGCCGAAGAACAGGGCTTTGTCACCCATGACAAAAAGGACTCCACCGGTATCTGTTTCATCGGCGAGCGAAAGTTCAGTGACTTTCTCAAGCAGTACCTGCCAGCCCAGCCAGGCGAGATTCAGACGCCTGACGGACAGGTAATCGGACGTCACCAGGGCCTGATGTATCACACCATTGGTCAACGCCAGGGGCTGGGCATCGGTGGTCTGGCCGATTTTGGTGATGAGCCCTGGTACGTTGCGGATAAGGACCTTGAGCGGAATGTGCTGATCGCGGTGCAGGGCAAGAACCATCCTCTGCTGTTCTCCCGCGGCCTTTGCAGCGGGCCGGTAGACTGGGTCGCCGGTCAACCGCCAGCCCAGAGCTTCCGCTGCAAAGCCAAGACCCGCTATCGGCAGCCTGATCAGGACTGCGAAGTGACCGTGGCCGGCAACGGCACCCGGGTAGTATTCGACGATCTTCAGCGGGCCGTTACCCCGGGCCAGTCAGTGGTGTTCTACCAGGAGGATATCTGCCTGGGCGGTGCAGTGATTGAGACCACCTGGCGAGACGGCGAACAGGATGCCGTCACCTCAACCGGCGTTGAGGCAATAACGTCTTGAGCCGTTCCATCACCGATCAGACCCTGGCTCTCGCGGGCATCTTCCAGGCTGCCACGCTGGTAAGCCAGGTTGCACATCAGGGTCGCTGTGCCGAGTCCTCGATGGAAACCTGTATCCGGTCACTGTTTGTTGGCCCAGGGGATACCCTGGCAGTCTATGGCGGTGAACTGATGAACCTGAGAGAAGGTCTCGACGCCCTGACCAAGATTCTCAGCAATCAGACCCGCCAGCAGGATATGGACATTCTCCGTTACAGCCTGAATCTGATCCAGCTGGAAGCCATACTCAATCGCCGTCCGGACATGATGGACGCGCTTGGTCAGCGTATCAGCCAGGCCCGTCATACCGCTGATCATTTTGGTTATGTGCACGGCAACCTGATCAGCAACCTGGGGTCGGTGTATCAGGACACTATCAGCACCTTCCGCCAGCGAATCCAGGTCACCGGCAGTCCGCAAGTGCTGCAACAGGACGAGAACGCCGCGAAAGTTCGTGCGCTGTTACTTGCAGGGATTCGCTCGGCAGTACTCTGGCGCCAGACCGGCGGTCGCCGCTGGCATCTGATTCTGCGCCGGCGCAAGGTGCTCTCGGTGGCCCGGTCCCTGGCGGAGCAGGCTAACCAGTCCGTTTACTCTTCGCGCTGATTTCGCTTACCCATCCCGGTTTCCAGTCACTTCCAGCGCTGAATTGACGCAGTTGCTGGTGTATCATATTGCGATCGTATTCACCTGCAGGCTCGCCAGTCACCGTACCAGCTCCCCGGCGCTGGCACGTCCGCAATCCCGCCTGCCCTGACTCTGATGAGGTTTTATCTGATGGAACTGACCAGCCTGACCGCTATTTCTCCGGTGGATGGCCGCTACGGTAACCGGGTTTCGGTTTTCCGGGAAATATTCAGCGAGTACGGGCTGATCCGTAATCGGGTCAAGGTAGAAGCACGCTGGCTGCAGCAGCTGGCTGCCCATCCCGAAATCAGGGAAGTGCCGCCACTGAGCGCGAGCGCCCGGGACGCCCTTGATCAGCTGGTCTCAAATTTCAGCCTGGAAGATGCCGGGGCCATCAAGGCCATTGAGCGGACCACCAACCACGACGTCAAGGCCGTGGAATACTTTATCAAGGAGAAGATCGCGGCTTTTGAAGAGCTGCATGACGTCACCGAGTTCGTACACTTCGCCTGCACTTCCGAAGACATCAACAACCTGTGCCATGCACTGATGTTGCGGGACGGTCTCAACGACGGCCTGCTGCCGGCCATGGATCAGGTCATCGAAAAACTAGCTGAGCTGGCTCATGCCCACAGGGACCAGCCCATGCTGTCCCGCACCCATGGCCAGACCGCCTCCCCCACTACCGTCGGTAAAGAGCTGGCCAATGTGGTTTACCGCCTGCGCCGGCAGCTGGCCCAGATCCGTAACGTTGAACTGCTGGGCAAGATCAACGGCGCGGTAGGCAACTATAACGCGCATCTGTCCGCCTATCCTGACGTGGACTGGGAAGCCGTTGCAAAGGACTTTGTCGAAAGCCTGGGGCTGAGCTGGAACCCGTACACTACCCAGATCGAACCCCACGACTATATCGCCGAACTGTTTGACGCCATCGCTCGCTTCAACACTATTCTGATCGACCTGGACCGGGATATCTGGGGCTATATCTCTCTGGGCTATTTCAAGCAGAAAACCGTGGATGGCGAGATCGGTTCCTCCACCATGCCCCACAAGGTCAACCCCATCGATTTCGAAAACTCTGAAGGTAACCTGGGCATTGCCAACGCGGTCATGGCACATCTGGCCGGCAAGCTGCCGATTTCCCGCTGGCAGCGGGACCTGACGGACTCCACCGTGTTACGTAATCTGGGCGTAGGCTTTGCCCATAGTCTGATCGCCTATGAAGCCACCCTGAAAGGCCTCGGCAAGCTGGAAGTGAATCCCGTGCGACTTGCGGAAGACCTGGACAATGCCTGGGAAGTGCTGGCCGAACCCATTCAGACCGTTATGCGCCGTTATAACATCGAAAAGCCCTACGAGAAGCTCAAGGAGCTCACCCGTGGCAAGGACATGAGCCCGGAGCTGATCCGGAGCTTCGTCCAGAGCCTGGATATTCCAGCAGCCGCCAAAGACCAGCTGCTGGCGCTGACACCCGCCAGCTATACAGGCAATGCCGCTGACCAGGCGGGCAGGGTCTGACCATGAGCGTGCCTGTGCAGTTACCGGGCGGTATGCCCGTCAACACGTTTCTCCGGGATTACTGGCAGAAGAAACCGCTGGTGATACGGCAGGCCTTTACGGACTTTGCCAGCCCCGTCAGTGCCGAGGAGCTCGCCGGACTCGCCTGCGAACCCGCTGTGGAGTCCCGAATCGTGGTGGAAGAGGAAAACGGCCACCCCTGGCAACTGCATAATGGCCCGTTCAGCACCGAACGCTTCACCTCACCGCCAGCCGGCAACTGGACTCTGCTGGTGCAGGGCCTTGATCACTGGGCACCTGATGTGGCCGATCTTCTGGATCACTTCCGGTTCGTACCCAACTGGCGGCTGGACGACATCATGGCCAGCTACGCGCCGCCCGGCGGAAGCGTCGGCCCTCACTATGATCAGTATGACGTATTCCTGCTGCAGGCCGAGGGCCACCGTCGCTGGCAGTTCGGCGGCGCCTGTGATGAGCTGTCACCAAGAGTCGAAGGCACCCCGCTCAGAATTCTCAAGGACTGGGAGCCTGATGAGGAAGTCGTTCTGGCGCCGGGAGACATGCTCTACCTGCCCCCGGCCATCGGTCACCATGGCATTGCAGAGGACCACTGCATCACCCTGTCCGTCGGTTTCCGCGCCCCCACGGTGGATGACGTACTGACCGGCTTTACCGATTACCTGTGCACCGAGACCGACGTATCTGCGCACTTGCAGGACCCGGAACTGACCCGGCCAGAAAACCCCGGGCTGATCGGCAAGGAGGTCCTGCAGCAGTTACACCGCCTCCTGCAGGAACGACTGTCGGACTCGCGACAACTGGCGCTCTGGTTCGGGCAGTTCAGCACCAGCCCGAAAAACACCGATATTGTCGTGCCAGCGGAGCCCCCGGCTTCGGTAGACGACATGATGACCGCACTCAGCGGTGACGGCACTGTGCGCTGGAACGAAGGCTCACGCTTCGCCTACACTGAACTGGACAACCAGACCGCGCTGTTCGTGGACGGCGAGCGCTATCTGCTCATTGGCGATGCCTGTGAACTGGCTCCCCTGCTCTGCGGTACCAGCCGTCCGGATATGAGGCACTTGCGCCGCCTGTGCGAAGACCCGGCACTGGCAGAACTGATGACCGTTCTCTACAACCAGGGCAGTGTCTACTTCGAATGAACGTAAAGATCCGCAAATACAGCTGGCAGCTGGCGCCCCGGAGTCTGAAAGAGATCCGGCATCAGGTATTTGTCGAAGAACAGAAGGTACCGGCGGAGCTGGAGTGGGACGATACCGACGAAATTGCCGATCACTTTCTGGCGGTGCTCCCGGACAATAGGCCGGTAGCAACGGGACGCATGTTTACCACCCTGAGCGACACCGCCCATATCGGGCGCATGGCCGTGCTGCCGGAATTCCGGGGCCGCGGTCTGGGCCAGGTCATGCTGCGGCACATCATGGCCGAGGCTGCCGATCAGGTGGATGAGCTGCGGCTGTCAGCGCAGCAACAGGCCGTACCCTTCTATGAGCGTAGCGGCTTCCATGTCTGCACCGAATCTTACGAAGAAGCGGGCATTCCCCATATCGGCAAGCGATGCCTGGCCCCTGCCGAGGTGGTGGCAAGCTTTGCTGGCCAGCCACCGCGTGCCGAACCCATGATCCTGGGTAGAGATATAAAGAGCTGGCTGATCGAGCATGAAACCGAAGTACCCGTACTGATGGACAGTCTGATCGGGCAGGCCCGACGGCGGGTGTGGCTTTACGACCGGCTGCTGGATCATGGACTCTATGACCGTCAGCGCCTACGCGACCTCATCTCCCAACTGGCCAGACACCACCGCAACAGTGAAATCCGGCTGCTGGTTCATGACGACGCACCACTGGTAAAGCGTCGTCATCACCTGGTTGAGCTGATGCGTCGCCTGCCGAGCAGCATTTCACTAAGACTCATTAACGACGGTCATTCCCCTGTAGAACAGCCGTTCGTACTAGTTGACCGTCAAGGCGTACTCTATCGGCACCGGTTCGACCGCCCCGAAGGCTTCGCCAATTTCTCCGACGAGGGCCGGGTTCGGCGGTTAGAAGAAACGTTCCAGCAGATGTGGGAGAGCGCCCGTCCGTCCTTTGAGCTGCGAGAACTA
>JAJUHY010000130.1 GCA_029265735.1 Marinobacter segnicrescens
GATCAGCATGACGCTGGGGACAAATACCGCTGATATCCGATCTGCGAGCCGGCCGATGGCGGGCTTGGAAGCCTGAGCCTTCTTCACCAGCCGGATAATCTGCGCCAGCGCGGTTTCGCTGCCAACCCGGGTAGCTTCATAAACGATAGAGCCATGGGCGTTCAGGGTACCGGCTGACACTTCGTCGCCGCTGGTCTTGCTGACGGGCATGGGTTCGCCGGTCAGCATACTCTCGTCGATGCGGGTGCTGCCTTCGACGATGACGCCGTCCACGGGCAATTTCTCGCCGGGACGTACCCGTACATGGTCGCCCTTGCGGACCTGCTCCACCGGAATGTCCTGCTCCACCCCGTCGCGAATTACCCATGCTGTCTTCGCCCGCAGGTCCAGCAGCCGGCGCACCGCTTCGGATGTTTTCCCCTTGGCCCGCAATTCCAGCGCCTGCCCCAGGTTGATCAGGCCGATGATCATCGCGGAGGCTTCAAAATAGACATGCCGGGCCATTTCCGGGAACACATCGGGGAATACAGAGACCACCATGGAGTAAAGCCAGGCTGTGCCGGTGCCCAGGGCGATCAGGGTATCCATATTGGCGTTGTGATAGCGGAACGCCTTGGCGGCGCTGACAAAGAAGTGCCGGCCGGTGGCCGCCATTACCACGAGGGTGAGAATGCCCAGAATGATCCAGATGGACTGGTTGGCGTCCGTAATCATCATGGACCCGAAGCCCATGCCATAGACCATCAGCGCGATCCCCAGGCCGAGGCTGACGGCCATCTTGGTCATCATGCTACGGTACTGACGGCGGTCCCGCGCCTGATTGTCTTCGTCGGTGGTGTCAGGGTCTTCAATAATGGTGGCGCCGTATCCGGCATTGCGTATGGCCTGCACCAGGGAATCCGGATCGGCGCTGCCGGTAGCGCTGGCGGAACTGTCGGCCAGATTCATGTGGGCGCTGGTGACGCCTTTGACCGACAGCAGCGCTTTCTCAATGGATGCCACACACGAGGCGCAAGTGGCGCCAGTAACGGACAGAAGTACCTCGTCGCCGTCCGGGCCTCCGGGCAGGTTGCCAACGTCGGTGTCAGGCGTCGTCCTGGAGGCTGACGGGGGCTGATCCGGAACCGCTGGCTCGGGTTCGGCCGATGGCTCCAGGCGCAGCGGTGTGGCGGGATAGCCTGCCTCTGTTACCCGTTGCGCCGCATCGGCGAGATCGATCCCCGGCGGCAGCGCGACAGTTTTGCCGTCGATATCCACATCGACCCGGTCGGTACTGCCGGTGATGGGCTCGAGAGCGGCACGGATCTTTCTGGCACAGCCCTGGCAACTGGCGCCTTCAATGGTCAGTGCGGGTATGAGGGTTTCGGTTTCAGTCATGGCGTTGATCTTCTCCGTGGGCAGACTCGGCGTCATCATCCCAGTGTTCGATCAGATGGCAGAAGGTATGGCCGTCGGGCGTTCCGTCGGGCATGGCCTGCCAGGCGACGAGCGCGGTTTGCATGCGGTTGCGTAAATGCTGGAGCTGTTCGATTTCCTGCTCAACTTCGGCCAGCCGCGCCTCAAACACCTCCCGTACCATGGGGCAGGGGGAGTGATGATCATCCGCCTGGTCCAGAATGGCGCGGATTTCAGCCAGCGAGAACCCGAGCTGCCGCGCCTTGCGGGCGAATCGCAGCCGCCGCAGGTCTTCGGTGTCGTAGTGCTGGTAGTTGTTGTCCGGGTTACGGGTCGGGTTGAGCAGGCCCTCACGGGTATAGAAGCGGACGGTGTCCGGCTTTACCTGGGCTGCTTTTGCCAGTTCACTGACTTTCATTTGAGCGGTCCGGTTTCTGGTCTGTATGAGGTTAGACTAGAACCTGTGAGTTGCTCATGGGTCAAGGGTCAGGGACTTCCCGGAGCCAGGGTTTACTCAGAGCGAGCCCGAAGAAAGGCGCCGCATTTCCGACATTGATCCGGCGCCATCAGTTTGGCTTGCCAGCCAATGGCCTGACCACAGGCGGGACACTTCAGTCGCAATTGCAGAATGATGATGGGAAGAATTAACAGGACAATCAGCGCACCCAGTGGCCCCCAGCTATCGCCACTGGATAACCCCAACTGGCTGCTGAACACCAGCAGAATAACCAGCGCCACAAATGCAAAAATGAAATAGCCCTTGTTTACCGCTTCCCAGCGCCGCAGGCGTTGGTCCTGCTCGGGCGTCAGATAGCTTGCCATGGGGTTCCTGCCTGTTGGAGGTTGAAAGAATGGTGCCCAAAGTTTACCACGAAGCGCGCCACGCTTACTCAGCAGGCTCACTGATAGACCGGCAACAGACCTTCCTCAAGCAGCGCAGGTAGCTCGGCTGCGGGAACCGGGCGGCTGATCAGGTAGCCCTGGATCAGGTCGCACTGGTGCTGTCGAAGGAACTGCAACTGCTCCTCCGTTTCAACGCCTTCAGCCACAACGCGGATGCCCAGGTTGTGAGCCAGGTTGATCACTGCGCGGGTAATGACCGAGTCATCGTACTTGCGGGTGACATAGGTGATGAATGACCGGTCGATCTTGATCAGATCCACGGTGAAATCCCGCAAGTAGCCCAGTGAGGAATAGCCGACTCCGAAATCATCCAGTGCCAGCTTGACCCCCAGATCGCTTATGCGTTGCAACTGGGTGTGATTGTGCTCGATGTTGGCGATAAAGGATTCTTCCGTCAGCTCGATCTCCAGCTGGCCGGGTGCAACGCCAAACTCTGCGAAACATTGAGACAGGTAGTCGGGCAGGTCCGGCTCTGCCAGCTCCTGGCCCGAGAGGTTAATGGCAATACCCAGGGTTGACAGGGGCGTACCCTGCCACTGCTGAAGCTGCTGGCAGGCCGCTCGGATGACCCAGCGGCCGATTTCGCGGATGCGGCCGTTCTCTTCCGCCAGTGGAATAAAGTCGCCGGGAAGAACCAGGCCCCGCTCGGGGTGGTTCCAGCGGATCAGGGCTTCTACGCTGGTCGTATGACCTGTTGTCAGGTCCAGCTGCGGCTGGTAGTAGAGTTCGAACTGGTTGCGGGCAAGGGCTTCGCTCAGATCCTTGTCCAGCTCCAGCCGGCGCACTTCCCGCTCCTGCATGCCTTCGGTGTAGAACTGATAGGTATTGCGGCCCTGTTCCTTGGCGCGGTACAGCGCAACGTCAGCATTCCGCAACAGGGTATCCGCGTCCAGTCCGCTCTGGGGGTAGACAGCCACTCCCATGGTGGCTGTGATCTGATGAGACTCGCCCTCTACCGGGAAAGGTTCTTTGAAGCACGCCTTGATCTGTCCCAGCAGGTGTATCACGTCGTCGATACTTTCAACGTGCTGCTGACAGATCATAAACTCATCGCCGCCGGAGTAGCCGACCATAATGCCTTCGTCGCTGAGCAGATCGAGCCGCCGCGCCACCTGAACCAGAAGCGCGTCACCAACATGATGGCCAAGGGAATCATTGAGCATCTGGAACCGGTCCAGATCCATCATGATCAGCGCCACCTGGCGCATCTGGCGATCGGCCTGGCTGAGCGTATGCTGAAGGTCTTCCATAAAGAACCGCCGGTTGGCCAGGCCAGTCAGGCTGTCCGTAGACTCCAGTCGCGCCAGATCCTGCTGAATGGCAACCCGCTGATCAATTTCCTCTTCCAGTTCCTGCTGTGTGCGCAGCAGCGCCCGGTTACGTTTGAAAATCAGCTGTGCCAGCAAAATGGTGAGAGATGCCAGCACGCCCAGGCTCACCATGCTGATAAAGGTGACCCAGGGCCAGGCGCTGCGGTAACGTTCTACCCATTCGGTGGTGGGCCGAACCCGAAGGGCCCATTCGATGGAGGGCAGATGCATTTCAGTGGTGTGGCTGAAACGAGTCTGGGTGGGGTACGTCGCCGGAAGGCTGTAGGCAATCTCGTTTGCTTCGATAAGTTCAAGACTGAAATTCTGGCGAATACCTGGCCGGATCAGGTCTTCAGAAAGCTGCTCCATTCGGAATACACCGGCAATGAAACCGTTATTGGCTTCACCGGCCCCGATCGGTGCGTACACCACCAGTCCAGGTCCCCCCTGGGCCAGTGAAATAACGCCGGAAACGCTCAGGGAACCCTGCTGTAGGGCCTGCTGCAGGGCGTCCCGGCGTTCCGCGTTGAAGCCTGAGTTAAAACCAAGGGCAGCCTCGTTGCCTTCCAGTGGCTCGACCCAGCGAATGACCAGGTCCGGGTCGATGCGCTCAATGGCCTGAAAGGTCTTGAAGTCCTCCAGGTAGTTCCGGGCGTCTTGCTGCCAGACCTCGAACGGGGTCTCCGGATGCATCTCAAGGCGATGGGCCATACGCCGTAGCGCCAGGACGTGGTTAAGAAAATCCTGTTCAAGGTGGCGCACCAGGGACTCCGATTCCTGGGCCAGGGTCTGTTCAATCTGGGTATTCTCCTGCGAGTCCAGCCCTATTATTAACCCGGTAGCAATCGCCAGAAACGTCATCAGGACCACGGCAGGAAAAGCCGGCCTCATCAACTGGCGTAAAAATACTACAGATACAGGTTGATTCAGCGACACGCGGGGCTCCAGCACACAGCTCCTGAGAGTTCCTTTTTACGCTCTGGCGAAAGACGGCAGTATGCATGATTTCGCCAGATATTTGTTAAACCATCATTTAACAAACCAACATAGTGTAAACGGCTCACATGTCTGGTTCCTGCTGACTTTGCGTTAATGGGAACCGGGGCACTTTTCAGGACATTGTTCAATGTACTCTTAAAAACACTCTACAGGTGCTTTTCCAATCCATGCAAACCGGGCAATGCCTGGAAAGTCCATCACAAAGGCGTCAGTGATCCGGGCGAACATCGTGGGAAAATCGTATGATGCCGGGTTCCGGTAACCTGTGGCGCCGGTTCGTTCAATCAGTCAGGTAGCAGGGGAATGTGGTATCTGTGTGGTCTGGGCAGCAATATTGCGCCTGAAACAAATCTGCCGCTTGCGGTCGCGAGGCTGGCTGATCACTTTGGCGAGGTCCGGCTCTCGCCGGTGATTCGTACGCCCCCGTACGGCATGGTAACGGAGCGCTGTTTTCTTAATGCGTTACTGCTGGTGCAGTCGCCATGGAGGCCGGAGCAGATCAAGACACTATTTAACACATTGGAAGAAGCCCTCGGGCGGGATCGGTCTGATCCTCTGCGAAGCGTACGGGACCGGCCACTGGATGTGGATATCCTGCTGGCGGCACCAACGCCTGCCTTTGATAGCACCCTCATTGGGGAAGCGTTTTTTCGTCAGCTGCTTGCAGGAGAGCTGGTGGAGGGGGTTCCGCTGATGCTGGATGGACAGCGCCTAGGCGAGACGGCGGCCACCATCTACAGGGATCAGGGCGCCGGTCATAAAGTGGTTGTCCAGCAGGGACAGAACCTGCTGGACGACGCTGTAAAAACCACCCTCCCAGGGTAACAGGGTTTCTGATAACACCTGGGCCTGGTCATCGGCAGTATGCTCCGGCAGGAAGCGAATGGGGCCGGGCATGATCGCATTCACCCGGATATCCGGTGCCAGCAGCCGGGCATAGCTCAGGGTGAGATTGCTCAGGGCGGCTTTGCTGGCGCAATAGGCCGCGAACTTCGGGTTGGGCTTTTCCACGTAGATATCGGTGATGTTCACCACCAGGGCAGGGTGGCCGGTGTGCCGAGAGTCTTTTCGCAGGGCATCTGCCAGCCCCGACATCAACAGCATCGGCGCAATGCTGTTAACCTGATACAGCCGGGCTGCCTGCAGGGCCAGTTGCTCCGCGTCCGGCTCATCAGCGGTAAATTCGGACGCATTATTGACCAGCAGCTGCAGCTGATCCGTCTGCTCAAGAATGTCTGTAATGGTGCGGTTAACCTGCGCCGGGTCAGCCAGATCGGCGGCTATCGTGACGGCGCCCTGTCGGGCCAGAGTGCGTATGCCGTCGCTGTCGGTCCGGTACAGGGCGAAAACCCGATAGCCCCGGTCCAGCAGTGCCCTGCAGGTTTCA
>JAJUHY010000004.1 GCA_029265735.1 Marinobacter segnicrescens
CGGCAGGGGCCCGCCATCGGGCAGGTGTTGAGGCAATCGCTGGGGGAGCAGATCGATATCTCACCGGCGCTTACCCGGGATGCCGACGATGATGATCTCCGTGCCTACGGGGACGTGACCAAACGCCTGCGGGACATGATCCTGGCGTTTCAGCACCAAAGCATCATTATCTCCCTGTCGTCGGCGAAAAGCCGCCTGATGGCAGAGAAAGCCAGCCGCGAAGCGTCGGGACAGCTTGAGCTTTCGGACCAGATTTTCCAGGCCAGTGACGAGACCACCGCAGCCTTGCAGGATGTTTCCGGCCGCGCTTCGGCCATTACCGATATGAAGACCCGCAACCTGGAAGTGGCCCGGGAATCCGGCCAGCAGCTGGTCGAAGCGCGTTTCCAGGTGGAAACCATCAACAATGCCATGGGAGAGTTCCAGGGCAACATTGCCCGGCTGGAGGAGTCCTCCGGCCAGATCCGCAGCATTCTGGGTACCGTCCGGGATTTCTCCGAGCAGACCAATATGCTGGCCCTGAATGCGGCTATCGAAGCGGCCCGTGCAGGTGAGCATGGGCGGGGTTTTGCTGTGGTAGCGGATGAAGTGCGCAACCTGTCAATCCGTGTTGGTGAGGCAGCCAGCCAGATTGGCAACCTGCTGGAAGAAATGATCAACGCCATGTCCGGCGCTGGTAATCAGGCCCAGTCCATCATGACCCAGAGTGCCACCGCGGGTGAATCGGTTCGTTCAGCGGCGGAGCAGTTCACCACCATGGTGGAGGACTTCACCCAGGCCCACGAAGATCTGCTGATGGTCAGCAGTTCGCTGGAAGAGCTGACGGCCACCAATGCTGAAACTCATCGTCACGCCAGCGAGATCCGAAACAGCGGTGAACAGATTCGTAATGGCATGGTGGGGATTTTTGACCAGACCGACTCGCTCAGGGACAACACCAACCTGGTGCTGCAGGCCCTGTGCCGTTTCCAGCTGGGCGAAGGCCCGCTGGAAGCCATGGTGCAGAAGCTGTTCGCCCGCCGTGACGAGCTGGAGCAGATACTGGAGGAGCTCGGCCAGCAGGGTTATGACGTGTTTGACTTCAACTACAAGGAAATCCCCGGCACCGGTGGCCAGAAGTTCGATACCAGTTGGGCGGATGCGCTGGGCAAACGCCTCCAGCCACTGCTGGACAAGTGGGACCAGGGCGGCAAGGACGGCATTGTCTATACACTGCCCACTGACCAGAATGGCTATCTGCCGGCGGCCCGGACCGCCAGCGCCCAGCCCATGACCGGTGATCCGCGGGTCGACGCCGCCCGCAGCGTTCACAAGCGGATAACGGTACGGGGTCAGGAGTTGGAAAACCTGCGCAAATGTACCTTCCTGAGTATGGGCACCTTCGTGCTGCCCGGCACCGAAACCATCGTGCTGGTGATTTACGTACCTATCCATATCAGGGGCAAGCGCTGGGGTGTGATGACGTCCGGCATCCTTCCCCAGGCGCTTGGTGTCGCTTCCTGACCACAAACCCGCCCCCATTTCCGGGGCGAGGGTGAGTCGGGCACACCTCCCATGAATCGGCGGCTGAAGCCATAAGCTGTTAAGATGCGGGTTTTCGTTTCGGAGCCGGATCATGGGCCTTCTGTTTGAACAGATCGACAGTCAGCCGTCCCCATTGGGGGAGATTACCCTGCGCCGCCGCCGGATACCGGCGCTCGGCGACCGGGACATCTATGAGGTGAAACTGGGCGAAGAATTCCTGATGTCCAGTATGTTTGTAGACGCCGAGGTGGCGCTGGCGGACCTGACCCTGGAAATCACCCCAGGTGATGATCTGGCGGTGGTGGTAGGCGGTCTGGGTCTGGGCTATACGGCAGAGGCGGCCCTGCGGAATGCCCGGGTGGGTGAACTGCTGGTGGTGGACGCTCTTGGCGCTGTTATCCGCTGGCATGAGCAGGAAAAAGTCCCCCTGGGCCAGGTACTGAACGACGATCCCCGCTGCCGTTACGTTCACGGCAGTTTTTTTGACCTGGCCGACCCCGACAGGGGCTTTGACCCCGAGCAGCCCGGTCGCCGGTTCGATGCCATTCTGCTGGATATCGACCACTCCCCCAGGGCCCTGCTGAACGACTCCAGTCAGTCCTTCTATACGGTTGAATCCCTTACCCGGATGGCGCGGCAGCTCAAACCGGGCGGCATGTTCGGCATGTGGTCCAACGATCCTCCCGATGACTCGTTTCTGACCGTGCTGGATGAGGTTTTTGTTGCGCCGGAGGCGAGGGTGGTTTCGTTCTATAATCCCTTCCAGAATCGTGAGGCCAGCAATACGATTTACCTGGCCCGGGCGGTGGGAGAAGCCGATCATGACTGACCAGATCATCGACTGGACCCACGTGCCGGCGGCGGTCTGGCGTCGACATCGCCACGGACTGCGTGCCATCCGGCGTCTGGACCCGATCCGGTGGGACCAGCTTTATGGAATCGGGCGGCAGCAGGAGGCCCTGGCCCGCAACACCGAGCGTTTTATAGCGGGCGAGCCTTCCAATAACGCCTTGCTCTGGGGTTCCCGGGGTACCGGCAAGTCATCCCTGGTAAAGGCTACGCTGAACCGCTACGCCGACCAGGGCCTGCGAATGATCGAGGTGGACAAGGACGATCTGGTGAATCTGATCGAGATCGTCGACGATATCAGCGAACAACCCTGGCGCTTCGTTATCTATTGTGACGACCTGTCGTTCGAAGTCGGGGAGTCCGGCTACAAGGCGCTCAAGAGCGTCCTCGAGGGCTCCCTGGAGCTGCCGCCGGAAAACGTCCGTGTGTACGCCAGCTCCAACCGGCGCCACCTGATGCCGGAGTTCATGGCCGACAACCAGCAGAGCCAGGTGCGCGGTGGTGAGCTGCATCCGGCGGAAGCGATTGAGGAGCAGGTCTCTCTGGCGGACAGGTTCGGGCTGCAGCTATCGTTCTATCCGTTTTCGAAGGACGTTTACCTGCAGGCGGTGGACGCGCTCTTCCCTGAAGTCACGGATCGGGAAACCCTGCATCTGCACGCCCTGCGCTTCGCCACCAGTCGCGGCGGCCGCAGCGGGCGTACGGCGCAACAGTTCTATCGTCAGTTCAGCGGAGACTTTGACTGACGCAGGTCCGAAAGCCGCTGTCAGAGCGCCGGCAGGGAGACCTCAAAACGCACACCTGCAGTACCGTCCTGGACATGGTTGCTGGCCATCACCTGACCATCGTGGTGGTCGGCGATCAGCCGCACAATTAACAGCCCCTGTCCCAGATGGCCCTCACCGCTGCCGTCCCGGACGGATATAAACGGGTTGAATATCTCGCCAGCCAGGCCTCTGGGCAGGCTGGAGCCTTCGTTAAACACCGACAGTTGCAGCCGGTCGTTCCGACGCTCCACGGTGACCAGAATCAGGCCTCCCGCCGGGGTAAAGTCCCGGGCGTTATCCACCAGTTTGTCGAGCATTTGCACCATCAGTTCCGGGGAACCGTGGACCTGGCAGTCAGCCGTTGGGCCCTGGTGCCGGATACGATGGCCGGGGTCCAGGGTCTGGTAGGCAGCAGTGGCCTCCGCGACGACCTGTGCCAGGTCAAAGGGTTCCAGGTCCGCCTGATCAAAACTCTGTTCCAGCCGGGCGGCCTCGCTCATGCCCTGCAGGATCTGGCTGAGGCGATCGGTCGCCTGTCGGGCCCGGTCCCGGTAGCTGGCCTGTTCTGGTGGTGTGGCGGCATGCTCCAGGTTGTCCAGGGACGACCGGATCACCGCTACCGGAGTTTTCAGCTCGTGGGACAGGCGGCGGGAGAAGCTCTCCAGATAGGCGGTGTAGCCCTGCAGCCGGTCCACCATGTGCCCGAACTGACGGTTAAGCTCACCCAGTTCATCCGACATTCGGCTGGGGGGAATACTGCCGGAGATGCGCCCGTCGGGGTCGACGGTGGCGTTGACCGCCCGCTGCAGACGGGTGATGCGCCATGACAGCCAGCTGGCGTAGCCCAGCATGACCAGCATTACCCCGATAATCAGCAGGACGCTGCGGGCGATGACCGAACCCAGGGTGCTGCCGGCCAGCGCCAGGATTTCATCAAGGGATTGCATCAGGGCCAGTTGCCGGCCGTCTTCCGTGACGGCGGCAGCCAGCAGGTACACGTGGCCATCCTGCTGTACCAGTCCGGCGGAACCGGGTGGCAGGGTATGGGGTCTGGCGTCGTTGAACAGGCGGGGCTCGGGCTGATACAGGCGCACCAGTGCCCTCAATCCGGTGAGCGTGGCCTGTTCCAGAATTTCCACCGTGGACAGCTGCTCAAAACGACGACGCTGGTCCGGCGCCGGAACCTTACTTAGAGCAACAAGAGAGCCGGAAGGCTCACTGACGAAGACCCGCTGACCCGGGAACATGAGGGTAGACAGCCGGGCTTCAAGACCAGCAACCCGGCCCGTTACCAGCGGGAGCGGATCCATGGCAGTGCCGGTGCTCAGGTAGGTGCCATTGTGTTCAGAGTCGGGCCAGACCACCTCAAAGCCAAGCAGATCCCCCGGAGCCAGACGGGGCAGGCGCAGTTCCACCTGATAACCGCCGCTTACGGCAAGCCACTGGCCGACCACCCGATGATCCCGACGTGAAAGACTGTATGGGAAGCGTCCCACCACCTGGCCCTGGGTGGGGGTACTGAGAATCCGCTCGGTCACCAGCGGGTTGTCGTGGGGACTGGTACGCCAGCGCAGCCGCAGGAATTCGTGGGGTTTCTCGGGAGCGGCCGGGTCCATATAGGCCGGATCGGGATGACTGACGTGGATCAGCAGATAGGAGTGGCGTTCGCCGATGGCCGCCTGCCAGCGAATGTCCGGTTGATCCGCCAGTCGCTGCCAGGGCTGATCACCATTGTGAAAGCCGGGCCAGTCGTCGCCGTAGCCGTCCAGATGGATCTGCTGGTCGGCCTGGTGCATGAAAACCGCAGGATCCTCCGGACCCAGCGGAGGCTGGTCCCGCAGTTCCGCTGTGGTCACGTCCGCCATGCGTCGCGCCTGGCCTCGCAGCTGTTCCTCCGCCCGGTCCCGCAGGGCCTGGTCCAGTTCCAGTACAAATTGCAGCCCGGCCCAGGGAATTATCAGCATCAACAGGCTTGCCAGCAACAGCTGCCGTTTCAGACTCAAGCGCTAGACCTCATGGGCGTGCCAGCGGTAGCCCATACCGTAGGCGGTCTGGATACCGTCGAAGTCCGGGTCCAGTTGCTGGAACTTGCGGCGGATACGCTTGATGTGGGAGGTCACCGTATTGTCGTCCAGCACGGTGCTGGCGGCCTGCATCAGCTGTTCCCGGTTGCGCACGTGCCCCGGGTGCCGGGCCAGCGCGTGCAGCATCCAGAACTCGGTCACGGTCAGGTCCACGGGCTCATCGTTCCAGGCCACGGTCATGCGATCCACATTGATCGTCAGCCGACCACGGCGGATAACCTCATCCGGCTGCTGCAGGGCCTCGGCCCAGGCATCGGCTCGTCGCAACAGCGCGGTGATCCGGGCCAGCAGGTGGTCCAGGCTCATGTCCTTGGTGACGTAATCGTCTGCACCCAGCCGCAGCCCGTGCACGGAGTCGATGTCGCTATCCCGGGCGGTGAGGAAAATAATCGGCACCGTGGCTGACAGGCGACGAAGATCCTGGCACAGCTCGAAACCGCCCTCCGGCTCATGGCCGAGGCCCACATCAATCACTGCCAGGTCCGGCAGGCGGAGTTTCAGTGCCTGCCAGGCACTGGCCCGGTCGCCATAGGCCGCTACCTGATAGCCGCGGCGCTCGAAAGCATCCCGGTAGTTTTCCCGGATGGCGGTTTCGTCTTCCACCAGCACAATCTGTTTTTTCATGGTTCAGATTCACGTCTTTACGGTAACGCCAATGTAACGGTCCCCGTAAACGTCCACAAGCGAACCCGTCGCCGCTGAGGGACCACTGCCACAATTCATCATTTTTTACCCGGTTACCCGCCAGATTGCGGCACGGAATCGTCTTTTCAGAGCGCTTCAATAGGAGGCATCAAAAAACGAAAGGCCACCCTGGCCAACCGGTCCAATCTGGAGGGAACTTCTATGCTGCCTGTTCAGCCTTTACCAATTTACCGAGATCGTAACCGCGCCCGGGGCCTGACCCGCCGACAGCTGCGCTGGATGGAGAATATCAGCCTGTGGCTGGCGGTGATGCTGCTGTTGCTGGTGCAGCCCCTGTTTGCAGACGCTTCGGAGCACCAGGTGGCCTATGGCAGTGGTCAGTTCCACTTTGTGGCGGAAGGCCATCGCCAGCCAGCGCCGGTTCTGACCACCGACTACCAGCTCACGGTAACCGGACTGATTGCTGAAACCCGTCTGCAGCAGCGTTTCGGAAACGATTCTGATCAGTGGCAGGAGGGTGTCTATACCTTCCCTCTGCCGGACAATGCCACTGTCCACGCCATGATCCTGCGCGCGGGGGAGCGGGAGATTATCGGTGAGATCCGGGAGCGGGAGCAGGCTCGCCTAGAGTACGAGACTGCGCGGCAGGAAGGCCGGCAGGCAGCGAGGGTGGAGCAGCAGCGTCCCAATTTATTCACGACCCGGCTGGCCAATATCCCGCCTGGTGAGGCGGTGACGGTGGAGCTGCACTTTCAGCAACCCGTCGCTTACGACAGCGGTGAGTTCAGTCTTCGTCTTCCCGCCACCCTGACGCCCCGTTATATCCCCGGTGTGCCGCAAACAGCGGCGCAGACCGAGTGGACGGGTGGCTGGGCAACCGCCACCGTGGACGTTCCCGACGCTCACCAGATCACGCCGCCCCAGGTCGAGCTCCATGAAGTTGCCGAGGGCAGTCACAACATGACCATTGTGGTCGAGTTGCGGGCTGGTATCCCTGTGGCCCAGGTGGCCAGCGCCAGCCATCAGATTACCGAGGTCCGGGATGGCGGTTCCATCCGAATCACACCCGCCGCCGGGGCACTGCCAATGGACCGGGATTTTCGGTTGAGCTGGCAGCCGCTGCGGGGACAGGAGCCGGCGGCAGCAGTGTTCCACGAGCAATGGCAGGGTGAAGACTACGTGTTGGCAATGCTGGTGCCCGGCGAATCCGGGAGAGAGGCGCTGACCCGGGAGCTGGTGCTGGTGATCGACACCTCCGGCTCCATGAGCGGCGAGTCCATTCGCCAGGCGCGGGAAGCACTCCTGGGGGCGCTGGATACGCTGTCGCCGGAGGACAGCTTCAATATTATCCAGTTTAACAGCGACACCCGGCAATTGTTCCCGGAGTCAGTGACAGCCACTGCAGATAACCTGGCACGGGCCCGTAATTATGTGAGCCAGCTTGATGCCCGGGGTGGTACGGAAATGGCGCCAGCCATTCGTGCGGCGTTGGCGACTGAGCAAACTGAGATCGGCCGGGACCTGCGTCAGGTGGTGTTTGTCACCGACGGCGCCGTGGGTAATGAGCAGGCGTTGTTTGATCAGATTCAGCAAGACCTTGGTAACAGCCGTCTGTTCACGGTGGCTATCGGGTCAGCCCCCAATATGCACTTTATGCGTCAGGCAGCCCGTTATGGCCGCGGTACCTATACCACCATTGGCAATCTGTCTGAGGTCGGCCAGCAGCTTGCGGCATTGTTTCACAAAATGCAGTCTCCGGCGCTGACAGACATTCAGGTGACCTGGCCGGATGGGTTCGATGCCGAAAGTCAGGTTCCGGAGCGGGTAGGGGATCTGTATCTGGGCGAGCCCCTGATGTTGGTTGCCCGGGGTAGTACGCCACAAGGTGAGCTGAAGGTTGAAGGCCGGCTGTCCGGTGAGCAGATCTGGCAACGGACGCTGACGCTGGATCAGGCCGCACCGGGTTCTGGTATTCATCGTTTGTGGGCACGGGGCCAGGTGGACAACGTGCTGGATCAGCGTCTGTCCGGTCTGCCGGAAGAGTCCGTACGTGAGCAGGTGCTGAGCCTCGGGCTGGCCCATGGTCTGGTCACGCCATTCACCAGTTTTGTGGCCATCGATACCACGCCGGTCAGGGCGAAAGACGAAGCCCTGGCACGTTCGGCGGTGCCCTCTCTGATGCCGGCAGGCAGTGAGCGGCAGCGCATCAGTTATCCGCAGACTGCCACGCCCGCACCCCTGCTGATGCTCACCGGCTCTCTGGGCCTGGCCCTGGCCGCCGTCCTGACACTGTTTCGCCGTTTTCGGAGGGCGTGACTATGGGCCGGATGACGTTGATGGTGGTGACGCTTTCAGCCGGGCTCCTTATGGCCGGGCTGTGGATCCCGCTAAAAGCGGTGGTGGCCCAGGAGCTGCTCACGCTGGCCTGGGCCCGCACCCAGGCAGAGCAGCGGCAAACACCGCCCTGGCCCTGGGCGGACACCTGGCCGGTGGCGAGGCTGCAACTACCCGGCCGGTCCCCGGCTCTGGTGGTGCTGTCCGGTGGTCACGGGCAGAGCCTGGCCTTTGGTCCGGGGCAGGTCAACGGTCCTGAACCCGGCGGGAAGCCGGCCACACCGGTGATTATCGCCGGGCACCGGGACACCCATTTCCGTTCACTGAAACATATTCAGTCTGACGACGAACTTCGTCTGCAGTTCTCGGACGGCATCTGGCGGCGCTACCGCGTCGCCTCGGTGCGGATTGTGGACAGTCGTCAGGAGCAGATTGACCTTAGCCGTTATGATCAAAACTCCCTGGTACTCGTCACTTGTTATCCTTTCGATTCCCTGGATGCAGGAGGGCCGTTGCGGTTTGTGGTAGAGGCGGCACGGGACTTCCCTCTGGCGGTGTCCGAAGGCGCCTGACGCGCTTGCATGCAATTGAAATTCAGGGCAATCTCGAGTGTCGATTCAATAAACAGAAAACCACGCCACGGCGTGGTTTAACCGCTGGCACTAGTCAGCACAATCAGAAAGGCCAGATGTATGTTAATGCCTGTCACGGCTGTCTACGCTGCAGTAACAGCCCTGCTTCTGCTGTTTCTTTCCCTTCAGGTTTCAAAGTACCGGCTCAAGTACCGTCAGGGTCTGGGTATCCACGAAGACGTCCGCTTTCAGGTGGCGGACCGTGCGCAGGCCAATCTGGTGGAATATGCACCAGTAGCGCTGATACTGATGGGTATCGGTGAACTAAACGGCGTGCATCCCCAGTGGATCTACTGGGTCGGGCTGGCCTTCGTCGGCGGCCGGGTTCTTCACGCGTTTGGTATGTTCCGCGGGCTAGGTGAGCGTCACCATGCCCGGATTCTGGGCATTGTGCTGACCTGGGTCAGCATTGCGGTGATGGCGGTTTTACTGCTCTGGAATGTAATTCAGATTCAGTTGTAGGTTTAGCGCGGGGATTGGGAAAGAAAGGATTGGAAAAAGGGGCGGCAGAGACCTGGCGCTGGCTTTAGCAGGCCAGCGCCGGCGTTTTTCACACTACCAGTGCCAGAGCGCTGGCGCGGCCTGGGGCAGAGCTGTCTTCTTCCTCGCTGTAAAATGCCTGTTCGGATGAGCAGATATTCGCTTCCTCATGCTTGACCCGGGCATTCTCTTCTGGAACCTGTGGTTCGGTCTGGGCTGCTTCGAGCGCGGCGGCGCGAGCAATCAGCTCAGGGTTATCCAGTACGAGTACGGTCATGTCGTCTTCCTTATCTCATTGGGTCAGGCTATTGTTCTTATTCCCGCATACTATCGGTTGTATCCGGGAGCTTGGCAATACCTCGCAGTGATTCATCCGATGGGTGTGAACGGATTCTATGACAGTGATGTGACATCGGTATGACATGGGTAACTCCTCTTTCAACTCGGGCGACTGGGGTTTCGTCCGCTTTTCTGTCATGTCGTATTACAACATCGGAAGCTGTCGCTGCCGTGGTAGAAGCTGGACCAACGGGCGACAGAATATGATCAAAAGTGGCAACCCATGATAATCCTCCCTGCAGAACGGAAACTGGACTGGAAGCATCCGCCCTGGATGACTCTGGCGCTGATGCTCACTTGTCTGCTGGTGTTCCTTTTCTATCAGGCCAAGGACCCCAGGCTTATGGGGCAGGCCATCAACAGCTACCTGAGCGTTGAGCTGGATGAGCTGGAGCTGCCTCTGTACCGGGACTACCTGGAACGGCTTCAGCTTCGTGGCGACGCGGATGCAGGTGAGCGGCTGGGTTATCTGGACTATCTGGCAGCAGAAGACGAGCGGGCCGGCGTGGCTGTCACCCTGCTCAGCGATCCGGCGTTCCTGGATTACCTGATTGAAAACCAGACGCTGGTGATGACCACTGCGGAAAGGGAGTACTGGCTCGCCCACCGGCTGCCCATCCAGGAGCAGTATATTGATCAGCTGAGTGTGAACGAGGCGGGGCTCATCCCGGCCGAACCCTCCCTGTACCGTTTTATCACCTACCAGTTCCTGCATGGTGGCTGGGGCCACATCATCGGTAACCTGGTCTTTCTCTTCCTGCTGGGCTTTACCATTGAAAAGGCGCTGGGACCGGGTCGGTATCTGCTGGCGTATCTGTTCTGTGGTGCGGTAGCCGGGGTCGTTCATGGCCTGTTCCACTGGGGCGACCCAACGCCACTGGTGGGCGCGTCCGGGTCCATTTCCGGCCTGATGGGCATGTATGTGGCCTTTTATGGCCTGCAACGGATCCGCTTCTTCTACTTTATCGGTATCTACTTCAACTACTTCCGGGCACCGGCGCTGCTGCTTCTGCCGGTATGGCTGGGCAAGGAAGTCTATGATCACCTGATGAGCGAGGGCAGCGGCGTGGCCTATCTGGCCCATGCCGGTGGTCTGTTGGCCGGGGCGGCACTGATACTGTTATTGGGCAAAGGCTGGTTTCAGGCCCGGGAGACGTTCTACGAGCCGGAAGAAGAGGTCCGGGACCAGGCGTTCGCCGCAGCCTACGGGGCTGCCCTGGAAGCCCTGGCCCGGATGGACTTCGATACGGCCCGCAGTCGTTTTGAGGCGCTCTGGCGGGAAAATCCGGACCGACCGGTGGCGCTGGAGCATCTCTATCAGTTGGCCAAGCTGCGTCCGGACCTTGCCCCCTACCGGGAGCGTACCGGCGAGCTGCTGGATACGTACCTGCGGCTGCAGCAGCCGGGCAACCTGGTGAAAGTCTGGCAGGAATACCAGGAGCTGGCCGAACGTCACCAGCCGCTGACTCCGGATCAGCATAATCGCGTGCTGTTCGCGGCCTTACGGAACGATGACATGGGTACCGCCGAAAAGGCGTTCTCCCGGCTGCAGAACGAAGGCTCGCCTCAGCAGATCCGCGAAGCCAGCCAGCTGCTGGCCGCCGAGTTCAGCAAGCGGCGGATGGAGCTCAAGGCAGCAGAGTACCGGCGCCAGACGGAACAGCTTTGAGGGAAGCAATATCGCTCCGGTTGTTCCGCCCGCCGTACTGCTCTGTATTGACGGTTTGATCGCTAAGGTGTTGTAATGCAACCATATTTAAGAGGGATGCGAATCTTTTCGGCTGAAAGCATGACAGCTTGGTTCCAGATAAGGCATTATCGGGTCGGTTAATCCGCTTTCCACTTTTACCAGGCGGAACCGAATTTCAACGTGACACCGGCAGCCGGGCCGTCAATAACATCGGCCGAGATAAGGTCCCGGCTCTGCTGCCCCCTAGGAGAACAGGCATGACTGATCTGGAAACCTTCCGTCAGGAAACCCGGGCATGGCTTGAAGAGAACTGCCCTCAGAGCATGCGATCCCCCTTTGAAAGCGACAAAGACGCTTGCTGGGGTGGTCGTAACTTCCAGTACCAGAGCGAAGACCAGAGGCTGTGGCTCGAGCGTATGGGAGAGCGGGGATGGACCGCTCCGGAATGGCCGACGGAATATGGTGGTGGGGGCCTCAGCCGTGAAGAGCACAAGATTCTGCGGGAAGAAATGGCCCGTATTCAGGCGCGGCCGCCCCTGAACAGCTTTGGTATCTGGATGATCGGCCCTGCCATCCTCAAGTTTGGTTCAGAGGCGCTCAAGCGTCAGCACCTGCCGCCTATCGTCCGGGGTGAGATCCGTTGGTGTCAGGGTTATTCCGAACCTGGCGCCGGTTCTGACCTGGCCGGACTGCAGACGAGAGCCGAGGATAAAGGCGACCATTTTATTGTCAACGGTCAAAAGATCTGGACCTCCTACGCCGACAAGGCGGACTGGATGTTCGCCCTGGTGCGCACCAATCCTGACGTGAAAAAACAGGAAGGCATCAGCCTGGTACTGTTCGACATGGAAACCCCGGGGGTATCCACGCGTCCTATCAAACTGATCTCCGGTGAGTCGCCTTTCTGTGAAACCTTCCTCGATAACGTCCGGGTTGAGAAGGATCAGGTGGTTGGTGAGGTAGATAAGGGCTGGACCATCGCTAAATACCTGCTGACCCACGAACGCAGCATGATCGGCGATATGGGCAGCACAGCGGCGGGTCAGAAAACCCTGGCTGAACTGGCGGTCGATGCCCTTGGCCTGGAAGACGGCAAGCTGGCGGACCCGATGCTGCGTACGGAAATTGCGAGCTGGACCATCGACTCCATTGGTTATGAGCTGACCGCCGAGCGCGCCCGGGACGAAGCCAAAGCCGGGCAGGGCGTCGGTAACGTTTCCGCCATGCTCAAGTACGCCGGCACCGAACTGAACAAGCGTCGTTACGAGTTGCTGGTGGCTGCCTACGGCAGCGAAGGCCTGTTATGGGAAGGCGACGACCGCCCCGCTGGCGCACTGCCGCAGCGGTGGTTGCGAACCAAGGGTAACTCCATCGAGGGTGGAACCACTGAGGTTCAGCTCAACATCATCGCTAAAAACATTCTCGGACTGGGCTGAGGCGGAGAAGATCCATGCAAAAGCTTGTATTGACTGAAGAACAACAGATGCTGAAAGACGCCGCCCGTGGCCTGTTCAGTGAGCAGGCGCCGGTGTCCCAGTTGCGTAAACTGCGTGATGACAAAGACCCGCTGGGTTACGTGCCGGAATTCTGGAACCAGGCCGTTGAGCTGGGCCTGGCGGGCACCCTGATTCCGGAGAGCCATGGCGGTTCGGAATTCGGCCATGTGGGCATGGGCCAGGTAATGGAAGAAGGCGGTCGTACCCTGGCAGCATCTCCGCTGTTCGCATCCGGTGTTCTAGGCGCCTGTGCACTTATGCTGGCCGGTAACGACAGCCAGAAGGAAACCCTGAAAGCCATCGCTGACGGCAGCCATCTGATGGCCCTGGCCATCGACGAAGCCGGCCGGCATCAGCCCCTGCGGGTTGCCACCAGAGCGGAAGCCCGTGACGGCGGTTTTGTGCTCAATGGCCGCAAGACCTTCGTTGTGGACGGCCATATCGCCAACACGCTGATCGTTTCTGCCCGCACCAGTGGCAGCGAGGGGGATGAAGCGGGTATCACCCTGTTTCTGGTGGACCCGAAAGCCGAGGGTGTCACCGTTGAGCGTACGACCTTTCCGGATGGCCGCAACTACGCCAAAGTGACTCTCGAGAACGTCGTCGTCGGCAGTGATGCGGTGCTGGGAGAGCAGGATCAGGCTGCGGCTCCGCTGCAGAAGCTGCTGGATATCGGTAACGCTCATCTCGCGGCCGAGTTGCTGGGACTGTCCAGCGAGGCCTTTGACCGCGCTGTCGCGTACATGAAAGAGCGCAAGCAGTTCGGTGTCTATATCTCGTCCTTCCAGGCGCTGCAGCACCGGGCAGCTCATATGTGGAGCGAGCTGGAGCAGGTCAAGTCCATGGTGCTCAAGGCCTTTATGGCGCTTGATGCGGACGACGACCAGGCCTCACTGCTGGCCAGCGCTGCCAAGGCCAAGGCCAGCCAGGTGGCAGAGCTGGTTACGAATGAAGGTGTCCAGCTGCACGGCGGCATGGGCATGACCGACGAGTTCGACATCGGCCTGTTCCTGAAACGCGCCCGCCCTGTGCAACTGCTGCTGGGTGACTTCCGCTACCATGCGGACCGCGTTGCCAGCCTGAAAGGCTTCTGATCCAGCGCTTTCCGGGCGAGACGTTCAGACGTCTGTCCGGAGAGTTCCCCGTCGTCTTTTCCGTATCAGAACTACCATCGCTGAGGACGCCAGTACTAATCCCGCTGAGCAAAAACCGGAGATGAGATAGCCTGCCCCCATTTCGGATACCACCAGCCGCCGAAAATGGTCGTCAAGTACCATATCGACATAACTGGCACCCAGAAAGAAAGACACGACAATGGCCAGGATGACAAATGGGGGCTTCCAGTAACTGAGTAATGCAATAATCAGGCTGGCAAGAATGGATATGCCCCACATCGACGGGTATGAGGCGATCTTGTCCGCAATCTCCGCTGAGGCTGGGAGAGGCAGCGATATAATGGTAAGGGCAATAGCTCGCTTCATTATAGAGTAACCTCTACAGGAACTTTGATACGGGAAGCCTTGATTGCCAATAGCATCATGTTTGTTTTGTTATTTCCGCTTAGCCCGCCACCGATGTCGATGCAACCAGCAGAGCCTGGTGCTGCCCCTCCATGTATAAAGAATCCGTCTCGCCCGTGGGTGTTAGTTCCTGGCTCAGGATGCAGGGCTATCCGCCAGTCTCCCCAGTCACCCTGGCTTTGGCGCAACAGGTCACCAAGCAGACTCGGGTCGCTTAGCTCATCAGGTTTTATATAGTATCGTCCGACAGGAAGTGGACCTTCGTTTTTCGCCATTTGACAGGCCAACGAACCGAGGTTCAGGCATGCACCCTGACCGCTTGTTGCCGGAAGTGTCAGGGCATACGCAGGAGTAGAAAAAGAGAGGATCCCTTTCTCAATGCTGAAGATGATTTTCACTTTTAAAGTTCCTTTTTTAGCATTCTCCCATAAGGCTACATTGACAGTGTAGAGGTCGGTCGGAAAAGAAATATATCATAGGGAACCTCCTAGTCGTCCCTGTTCAGGGTTTTCCCGTGTCTCATCCATCTCGGGGACAGAAAAACGAGCCCGAGGGCTTTTCAGCAACTGCTGTTTTTCCGCCTGCGCAAGATAGGCGGTAATGGTGGCTTTTATTTCCGCATCGCCCGTACTCTTGTTGGCAAACTTCAGGAAGCTGATCGCTTTTTCCCATTGGCCAAAACCATTGGCAAGTATCCCCGCGACCAGAATGTAAGCCGGCGCGATCTGCTCGCTCTGGGGGAAGCGCTTGTGGAAATCTTTCAGTAATTGCAGGGCTGGTTTCAGTTCCTGCTGCAGGAACAGCAGTTCAGCACAGGCCACGGTTAGTTCCGGGTCCTGGGGGTGGAACTCCGGGTCTTGCTGGCGTAGTAGTGTCAGCAGGGTTTTCAGCTCGTTGTGACGACGCAGGGCGATGGTCCACCGCAGCAGCTTGCCCTGATGCTGGCTAAGGGATCTCAGGTCATTGCGGGCGATAGCCAGCCGGTAGAGCTGTTCGACCCGGTTGGGGTTGTCCGGGTCCCGTTTCAGAGACTCTTCGAGGATACCGGCCACCTGACCGTAATTGCCTTCCTTCAGGGCCATGTCGATATCTGCATCAACCCGGCGGCTGCGGTCCTGGTGGGGTTCCGGCTGGGCTTCGTCATCCTGGTAGTCACTAGCAAAGCCCAGCTCCTGCTGGTACTGGAACAGCAGGTACCCGAGCATATGGAACAGGATCAACATATAGGTACTGTTGAGAAACCCTGCCAGCGGCTGGGCCAGCACCGGCTCCATATGAGTTACCGCAAAGTCCTGGGCGGCACCGGAGGCCATGGTCATTAGAATCAGAAAGCCGTACAGCAGGAAGTAGGGCCAGCCGATGGCGGTGATCAGTCGCATCAGATTCATCGGGTTCAGTGCCGCGAACACCGAGTTTTCCATGGCCAGCACCATAATGGACGCCGGCAGGGCGAGCACCACCAGAGCGCCAACCACCAGCCCTGGAAGCGGGCCCAGCATGGCAACCGAAAAACCAACCAGCAGGCCCATGGCGATAAAGACCACCATCTGCTGGATACCGATGGCAAACCCCTGCCCGGACCAGGCCGTCGACAGCGGCGGTGGCTTCATATGGCCTTCGGCGGTGTGTCGAATAACGGCGTAGGTGTATTTGAACAGGACCAGTGCCAGAAGTATGTAGACCAGCAGCCCGAATAGCCCCGGTCCCAGGAAGATGGGGATCAGCGTACAGAAAGCTACCACCATCAACGGGTCCCGATGGAATGGATAGCGGAAAAAGGCCGACAGGCGCTGCCAGAAAGGCTCTGCTTCCGTGGCAGCACCGAGGTACCGCAGGGTCCGCCCGCAACGGGGACACAGTCCGTGCTGACGCCGGGGGTCGGCGTCAGGCATGCAGGCGGAACAGTAGTGCATCAGGCACTCGCCGCAAACCCATTTTGCCGGTGTCAGCGGATGGTAATGGCAATCGTTGTTCACAGTGAATTTCCCTGCGGATCAGCCGTACCCGGCAGATGACCGGATCAGGCCTGCTTCATGCGGTCAGTATAGGGAGGCCAGCCCAGGGGCTTGCCGGCCAGCAAATGCAGGTGGATGTGGAATACGGTCTGGCCGGCATTTTCACCGCAGTTCATTACCGTACGGTAGCCGTCTTCAGCAAAACCCATGTCCCGGGCCAGCTCGCCTGCGAGCCAGTACAGATGCCCGATCAGCTCCCGGTCTTCCTTGCTGATGTCATTAATGGTGGCAATTTCTTTCTTCGGAATAATCAGCAGGTGCACCGGCGCCTGGGGGTTGATGTCCTTGAACACGAGGCTGATATCATCCTCGTAAACGATATCGGCAGGAATTTCCCGTTTGATGATCTTGCTGAAAATGGTCTCAGCCATGGCTCGCTCCTTTCACGTTCTGTTGGTTATAAGTTGTTTTCTACACCCGGGGTGAGGGTTGCGCGTCCCGCCACGGGCCCGGCAGACGGTCGAGCAGGGCGCGAACTGGCGCCGGCAGACCTTCATCAATGCCCACTGCATATCGCGCCACCTGATTGCGGGCGAAGGGCAGGCTCTGGGCAAGTCCCAACCCGAGGTTGCGGGCGACCCAGAGCGGCAAGCGCCGGTTGCTGAACAGGTGGTAGAACACATCCATGGCCAGCATCATGCGCTGATTGTCCGGTCGGCGGCGGGCTTCGTATTGTGCCAGTACTTGCGAATCGGCAGGGTCGAGGCCCTGTCGCCGGGCTTCATCCAGCAACTCCTGCAGACAGCGGGCGTCCTGGAATCCAAGATTCACTCCCTGGCCGGCGAGGGGGTTAATGGTGTGCGCTGCATCGCCGGCCAGCACTACCCGGTCCTGGAAATAGTGATGAGCATGCTGTCGGGCGATGGGGAAACTGGCGCGGTCGATCACTGCGGTGAGATCGGGCAGGTCGTGCGGAAAAGCCGCCCGTACTCGGGCAATAAATTCGTCGTCGTCCAGACGCTTCAGCTCCGCCAGCACGGCCGGATCGTCATACCAGACCAGTGATGCCCAGCTTTCACCGGTGAAAAAAGGTGCTGCCGAGTGCAAGGGCAGGAAAGCCCTGGGGCCGCTGCTGTGAAACGCCTGCCAGGTAATATCTTCCGGCAGGCCACGGTAGCGAACGGTCGCCACCAGAGCCTGTTGCTGATACTGGCTGCGGTTGACCCCAATACCAGCCAGTTGGCGCACGCGCGAGTTACCGCCGTCGGCGCCGATCAGCAGGCGACCGGTGAGTTTTTCTCCGTTGACCAGGGTGACGGTAATCAGCTGGCCGTTTTCCGAGAGTGCCTGCACGCCAGAGCCGGCATGCAGGGTGATTCCCGCCTGCTCGCTGGCGCGGTCCCAGAGGGCTTTCTGGGTTACCTGATTTTCAACGATATGGCCAAGGTGAGGAATATCCAGGTCGCGGGCGTCAAAAACGGTCCGGGGCGAAGACAGGGACAGACCCTGGCTCGACTGACGCCGCCCGCCCTCCCACACGCCCAGCCGGCGATAGGGAGTGGCCCGCATGGCCAGCATCCGGTCCCAGACCCCCAGTTGCTGCAGATAGCGCTCGCTGCCCACACTCAGTGCAGATACGCGAATACCTGGAACGTCTTCTGCCGGCTCCGGCGGTTCTGGCGCCTGGTCGATCAACGCCACCTTGTGGCCATGGTCGGCCAGGCCGTTGGCAACGGCAGCGCCTACCATGCCGGCGCCCACTACAATAAAGTCGAAGGTCTGATTCATATGAAACCCCTGGTCAGACCTCCAGTTTACGGACCTGTGCGGGGCTGGCAAGCCGGGCCGGTCGAAACGACCGGCCGTTCAGGCAGGGACAGCTGTCAGTAACCGCTCAGTTCCCACTGATCGATCTGTTCTTCCGATGGGACCGGGCGGGGTGCCCGGCGACGTTGCATCCAGGCCGGCCGGCGGGCGCCGGGACGGATAAAACCCTTCTCGATCACCACCGGATTTACCAGTGCCAGGAAATCGGCGGTTTTCATATGTATGGATTCTTCATGGGAGCCGGCAGCAAACGCGATCTCCGGTTGTTGAGTCAGTGCTTCGCTGCAGTAAACCGGCATCCCGTAGAGATTACCGAAGGGCGGCATGGCGCCCACCTCGCAGCCAGGGAAACGGTCCTTGAACTCCATCTCATCCGCCAGTTCGACAAAATCCGTTTCCAGTACGTTGCTCAGGCGTTCCCAGTGGATGCGCCAGGTAGCTGGCATGACCACCATGGCCATTTTGCCGTCCAGTTGGATGATCACGGTCTTTGCTACCCGGTCACCGGCAATGCGGCCATGGTGGGCGAGCTGTTGAGCCGTATAGGCGGGGGGATGGGTATGGGCGATGTATTCCACCCCGGATTGGTCGAGGAAGGCTTTCAAGTCAGTTCCCGGCATTATCAACCTCCTGCCAGAGTCACGGTTTTGGACGGGTACGGCATGCGCCCGGCCAGCTTCGTTATTGCCTAGCTTAGCCGTTAAGGCAGAGATTGCGAGCTTCGGAATCTACGGAGTGTGACGAGGTGCGCCCTGCAAGGCAGAAAGGCCGCCCGAAGCGGGCGGCCTGTCATGATCAGTCGGCATTTCTGTCGTTGTGGGAGTACAGATGAACAGATTGCTGAGGGAAGGGAATGGTAATGCCGCCCGCCTGGAAGGCGTTCTTGACCTTTTCCTGCATGTCCCAGTAGACCGGCCAGAGATCACCGCTTTTGGTCCATGGACGAGCAATCAGGTTGACGGAAAAGTCACCCAGCGAGCCAACGGCAATACGGGGTTCCGGGTCTTTCAGTACCCTTTCATCCTCATCCAGTAGCTGCCGGATAATGGCTTTGGCTTTTTCGATATCGTCGTCATAGTGAATGGCGAAAGTCAGATCACAGCGACGGGTGTCGTAATAACTGACATTCACCAGAGAGGCGTTGGAAAGTGTCCCGTTGGGGACGACAATGCGACGATTATCGAAAGTATTGATAATCGTATACAGGA
>JAJUHY010000214.1 GCA_029265735.1 Marinobacter segnicrescens
CTTCCAGCTCAATACCCGGCCTCGGAAGCGATTGGGGTTCAAACCGCCGCTGGAGGTCTTTATGGACCTCATCAAACGGACACAGGACACGCCTTCGGGCATTCACTAACCGGGTGTTGCACTTGGAGCTGGAGACCACCCAGTTACCGACAAATGCAACCTGACCATGGGCGACATCCAATCCTGAAACAGGCCTTATCGGACCCTGATCTGCCGATATTGATGATACATTAAAGCAACATGAATTATTTATTTACGTTATGTTCAGGTTTCTTGAATTTTTCATTAAAAACAGTTTGTTAATTAATATTAATCAGGTTTATTTCTGACCCGCCGGAGTGACTGACTGGCTGTGCAACCTTGAAATATATGCCTAAATTATCCCTGTTCCCAATGCAAAGCCGCCTTATATCCACAAGATGTACATGTCATTCCCCGGACAAACTCTTTTAGAATTCGCTCACCAACCGGATCGGATTCCGGACCGGCACTCCGGCTTACCACTTGCCAGCTGAATTTCTGGCCGGCGATGAGTATTCATTCCGGTTCTGATTGGCCATCCAGGGAATTTCACGGAGGGATTTATGGGAAGTCATCAGAGGGAGCGGAAAGCGGTTGCGCTACCTCCCGCGTCCGGGACAACAGCGTCGATTCGCATGCATCGCTCCAACATCCTCGCGTTTTTTCGGGCTTTCGACAGCCTGCTGATCATAGGCGTACTCTGGGCGGTACTACAGATCTGGGCGACGCCCTGGAGCCATACCTATACATGGCTCGGCGTACTGGCCATCACCGGGTTCATTTTCTTCTCCGAAAGCAACGAGGTTTACCAGCTCTGGCAGGGGTTCTCGACGCCGGCTCTGGCTCACCGCCTGACACTTGCCTGGGCCGGAACCGCTACCGTGCTGGCCATCTTCGCTATCACCATGGAACTGCTGGCCAGTATCAATATCCGCGCGGTGGCGCTCTGGCTTGCTCTGACCCCCATAACCATCATTTCCTGCCACTGGCTGCGCCGGCTTCTGCTGGCCGTGTTCAGGCGCCAGACAGCACACCGTCGCATCGGCATCGTCGGGGCCACGTCACTCAGCCAGCGCGTTACCGCAGCCATCAACAACTTGCCGTGGATGGGATATCAGATCGCTGGTTATTACGACGACCGGATTCTGACAGATGACCGCAGCCGTCGGCTTGGTGATGACCAGGTCCGGGTTGACGGCAATCTTGAGCAGCTCAAACAGGCAGCTCGAAATGGCGAGCTGGATATGGTCTTCATCACCCTGCCCATGGCCGCTGAACGTCGCGTCCGGGAGCTCGTGCAGGACCTCGCAGATACCACCGTATCCGCGTATCTCATTCCGGATGTGTTCAGCTTCGACCTGCTGCACTCACGCCTGACTGGAATTCAGGGCATTCCGGCGGTGAGCATCTACGATTCCCCCCTCGCCGACCAGGCCTGGTCCAAGCGCATGTTCGATCTTCTGGGCAGCCTGGCCATCCTTGCGATCGTAGCCATACCAATGCTGGTTATCGCAGCAGGGGTCAAACTGGACTCCCGGGGGCCGGTCTTCTTCAAACAGACCCGCTACGGCGTGCGGGGTGAAAAGATCAAGGTGTGGAAATTTCGCTCGATGAAGGTCTGTGAAGATGGCGACCATGTAGCCCAGGCAACCCGGGACGACCCACGGATAACGCCGTTCGGGGCCATGCTTCGCCGTACCTCTCTGGATGAACTGCCTCAACTGTTCAACGTCATCGGCGGCAGCATGTCGCTGGTGGGCCCCAGGCCTCACGCGGTTGCTCATAATGAGTTCTATCGCAACCACATTCAGGGGTATATGCTGAGGCACAAGGTAAAGCCGGGAATTACCGGTCTCGCTCAGGTGAATGGGTTTCGTGGTGAAACCGAGACCATGGATAAAATGGTGGGACGCATTGCCTACGACCTGGAGTACATCCGTAACTGGTCAATTTGGCTGGACTTCAAGATTCTGTGGTGGACCGCCTTCCGGGGCTTTGTAGGTCAGCAGGCTTACTGAACACTCTGTGCCGGGCTTCGCGCCCGGCAATTCTGTACTCGTCTCTTCCTTAAACCTTCGCCAGACATAACCTGCTGTTGGCCCGGACTACCTCCGGGCCTCTGACCACTTGTACTTCTGGAACATGCGTAACAGCTTTCGCCAGAGCTCCCCTGCCCCCAGCAGAATGCCCGGTGTCAGGGTAGCCGCTGCGAGCAGAAGACGTGCCGGCAGGTAGCCATTCTCATCCCGCGCCCGCCGGAAGCAGACACGGGCAGCCTCAAGGTCGCCATCAGCGGCATAGCGGCTGCCGATGACACACATGTCTTTTGCCAGTTCACGACTTGGTGGTCGGAACAGCGCCCCCTGCTCACCAAACTGAACCAGCGGGTCCGGCCGGCCCGCCAACCGCTCCCGGTGACAATACAGCGCAAAGTCGGACAGATGTCTCTGCAGCATCAGCCGTGCAGGATCCGCTGCGACCGAGCCGGGTACCTTGGCATACTTCCGGTAAAGCACATCTTCCAGCACCACAAAGTGGCAGTGCTGACTCATGCGGCACCACAGGTCCCGGTCCTGGGCACAGACGAAGAACGGCCGGTAGCCGCCAACCTCCTCAAACACCGCCTTGCGGAACATGACTTCTCCGTGATGGAACGGGTTCCAGTCGAGGATGACCTTGCTCGCATCGCCATCGAAGGCCCGCTTCACCAGATGAGGCGGGCGCGTGCTCTGCAGGGTGACCACTTCCGACCGGCAACCCACCACGCCGACCTCCGGGCGCTGATCCAGCACTTCTGCCTGACGCTCAAGCCGGGCAGGCAGTGACAGATCGCCGCTGCCGTGGATCGCAATATACGCACCCCGGGCCTCACCAGTCGCGTGGTTAAGGGCTCCCACCAGGCCACGGTTGGGACCCGTCAGCACCCGGGTGTTATCGTCTTCATGGGCCTTCAGCCGCTCGAGGGTTGAATCCGTAGAGCCATCGTCCACCAGCAGAATCTCATAATCTTCTATGCTCTGCTGTTTCAGGCTGGCGACGGACTCGTCCACCATACCCGCCCGGTTATAGAACACCGAGATCACTGACACCCTGACCATAACTGCCTCCTTTCTTACTGGTCTGTCCCGGATACGACTTGTGGTTCGGCCACCAGCCTTTCAACATCAGCGGGAACACACAATGCTTCCGCTTTAACATGCGCGGGAATAATCTGTCCCGCGGGAGATACATAGCAAACCTCAGCGGCCATGTTGTAGCCGGTCCGCTCCAATACGGTCCGCCTGGCCACCCCGATCAGCGTCAGAATATCAGCGGCCCGGGCCTGATCGTGATTAACGATAAAGTTCGCATGCAGCGGTGAAATCATGGCACCGCCTACCCTCATCCCTTTCAGGCCACAGGCCTCGATCACGGCCCCCGGAGGGCCATACTGGGCGTACATGGCCGGATTGCTCACAAAGACAGAGCCGCAGTTAGGGAGCTTACGGGGAAACTTCCGCCGCCGCTGCCCAAGTATGGTCAGCATTTCCGACCGGATCGCCTGCGGCGAGCCTGATGATGTGAAGCGGAAACGCGCACCGACAATAATCTCCCCAAGGCCCTGAAACACAGACGTGCGGTAACGGAACCCACACTCCTCCCGGCTGCGGATACGCTTCTCGCCCTCCGGTGTTACCGACACCACATCGATAATATGGTCGCCAATACCTTTGCGCTGGCTACCCCCGTTCATGCAAATCAGGCCACCAAGGGTGCCGGGGATGCCACAGGTATGCTCTGCGCCGGTCAGCCCAGCCCGGGCGAGGCGTCTCGCAAATGCCGGTACCCAGAGGCCTGCTTCACTCCAGACCCGGTTGCCTTCAACCCGAAAATCACTCAGACGCTGCCCCATATGAATAGCCAGCACCTCAAGGCCTTCATCCGCAAACAGCAGGTTGGAGGATGACCCCAGCACCACATATCGCAGTCGCCTGCGGGAAACATACGCCATCAGCTGTTGCAGCTCGGTGACTGAACCCGGTGCCACCACCAGCGGCGCGAGACCGCCCACACGCCAGCGACTGACCTGTGCCAGAGGCACATCACGGTAAACACCACCAGGTACCAGCGCGTTCAGATCCTCTACCAACTCGGGGGTCAGCCAGGATAATGTGATGCCAGAACCCTGATGATCCAGGCAACTGCCCAAGCCCTGCTCAGCGATTCCTTCCATTGATCGTTACACCTCCGTCTGGGCTGAATTTCAGGCGCTGAGAGCTGGGCCATGTGCGGCCTTACACCTCAGCGAATCTGCCACTAACTATACCCGTACCGCCGCTCAGGATCGGGCCCGCCAGCATGACGATTAATTAACGGACCTGGCGCTAAACCGTAATCCGCGGCTGGCGCCAGACTCTTTCCAAACCGTGTCTC
>JAJUHY010000209.1 GCA_029265735.1 Marinobacter segnicrescens
ACAGTGGCCCAGCCATTCTTTAACGTGGGGCAGTCCTTTCAGGGCGGGAATGTCCAGTGCGCCCTTGATGGCTCCGCAATCAGTATGTCCACAGACAATAATGTGCCTGACTCCCAGCACCGCTACGGCGTATTCGATGGACGCGGTCATGCCCCCGGTCTCATTGCTGTGGGGCGGGATGATATTGCCCGCGTTGCGGCAGATGAACAGGTCACCGGGGTCGGAGCCGGTCAGCAGGTTCGGGTCAATCCGTGAGTCCGAGCAGGTGAAGAATAGCACGTCGGGATTCTGACTTTCCGCCAGGGAGCAGAACAGGTCCTTGCGTTCCGGATAGGCTTTCTTCCGGAAGTCCAGTACGCCGCGAACAATGTGATCCATTACGTATCCTCTTGCTGGTCAGGCGACTTCGATTAGTACTTCGCCGGGAGTGACCCGGTCGCCCTTGGTGACATGGACCGCCTGAACGGTGCCGTCCACGCTGGTGTGAATCTCGGTTTCCATTTTCATGGCTTCTGTAATCAGTACGGCCTGGCCAGCGGTGACGGTATCGCCCTCTGCCACCAGCACTTCCACCACGTTTCCGGGCATTGCAGTGGTTACGTGCCCCGGGTTGGTGGCCTGCTTGCGACCGCTACCGGTGCCGGACCCCTGATATTCGTTCAGGGGTTCAAACACCACTTCTTCCGGCATGCCATCCAGTGACAGGTAAAGCTTGCGTTTGCCGGGCTCCGATACACCCACGCCGGTTACTGCTACCTCATAGGTTTCACCATGCACGTCGATGCGGAACTCCGTAGCCATGGCGGTGCCCATGCGGTCGCGCCCTTTCTGGTCCGGTGGCAGCAATTCTTCCGGTCTGAGGGTGCCGTCCTGGCGTTCCTGCAGAAACTCGCGGCCCAGGTCCGGGAACATCGCATAGGTAAGCACATCTTCTTCACAGGTCGCCAGACTACCAATGTCGGCCCGTAACCGGTGCAATTCAGGGCTGAGCATATCGGCAGGTCGGCCATCATGCACGCTTTCGTTACCGATAGCCTTTCTTTGTACCTCGGCGTCCACAGGCGCGGGTGGGCGTCCGTAGCCGCCCTGCAGGTAACGTTTGACCTCGTTGGTAATGGTTTTATAGCGCTGTCCTGCCAGCACGTTATACACCGCCTGAGTGCCGACGATCTGTGATGTGGGAGTGACCAGCGGCGGATAGCCCAGGTCGGCGCGGACCCGGGGAATTTCGTTGAAGACCTCCCGGATGCGCTCCAGCGCGTTCTGCTCCTTCAGCTGGTTGGCCAGGTTCGACATCATGCCGCCGGGCACCTGGTTGATCTGGACCGAGATATCTTCCCGGGTGAACTCGCTTTCGAACTGATGGTACTTCTTGCGTACCTCCCGGAAGTAATCGGCGATCTCGCTCAGCAGTTCCAAGTCCAGGCCGGTGTCATAGGGTGTATCTTTAAGAGCGGCAACCTGGGACTCGGTAGCCGGGTGACTGGTGCCGTTGGCGAAGGCGGAGATGGCGGTATCAATACGGTCCGCACCGGCCTCAATGGCTTTCAGCTGGCACATTGGGGCCAGCCCGGCGGTGGCGTGGCTGTGGATCACCAGGGGCAGGTTTACCGCTGATTTGATCGCCTTGACCAGTTCAAAGGTGGCGTAGGGCGTCAGCAGTCCGGCCATGTCTTTAATCGCAATGGAGTCGGCGCCCATGCGCTTCAGCTCCTGGGCCTGCTGTACGAATAGCTCCGGGGTGTGAACCGGGCTGGTGGTATAGCAGATGGTGCCCTGGGCGTGCTTGCCGGCTTTTTTCACGGCCGCCATTGCGGTTTCCAGGTTGCGCAGGTCGTTTAGCGCGTCAAAGATCCGGAACACATCAATGCCGTTGTCTGCGGCTTTCTGTACGAAGGCTTCCACCACGTCATCGGCGTAATGGCGATAGCCCAGCAGATTCTGACCCCGCAGCAGCATCTGCAACCGGGTATTTGGCAGAGCCTTGCGCAGCTGCCGCAGACGCTCCCAGGGGTCTTCCTTCAGGAAACGCACGCAGGCATCGAAGGTGGCACCACCCCAGACTTCCAGTGACCAGTAGCCGACCTGGTCCAGTTTGTCGCAGATAGGCAGCATGTCTTCAGTTCGCATGCGGGTGGCGATCAGGGACTGGTGGGCATCCCGCAGGATTACGTCCGTGACTTCAATTTTTTTGGTGGTATTCATAATCAATCCTCCTGCCGGTTACCAGCCAGCGTGGGCCGCGATCGAGGCCGCAATCGCCAGCGCGATCACACTCGGGTGATGTTTTGCGGAATAGTCCAGCAGTTCGGGATGATTCGGAACAAAGCTGGTGTCGAAGTTTCCGGCCCGAAAATCGGGGTGGTCCAGAATCTGCCGGTAATAGTTGGCCGTGGTTTTAATCCCGTGCAGGCGCATATCGTCCAGTGCCCGCTTGCCGCGGGCGATGACCTCTTCCCAGGTGAGGGCCCAGACCACCAGCTTCAGGCACATGGAGTCGTAGTAGGGCGGGATCTCGTACCCGGTATAGATCGCGGTATCCACCCGTACACCGGGTCCGCCCGGGGCGTAATAGTGGGTTACCCGGCCGAAGCTTGGCAGGAAGTCGTTCTTCGGGTCTTCGGCGTTGATGCGGAACTGCAGGGCATAACCCCGGTAGCTGATGTCCTCCTGCCGGAACGATAGTGGCAGGCCGGAGGCTATGCGCAGCTGCTCCCGTACGATGTCGACCCCGGTAATGGCTTCGGTAATGGTGTGTTCCACCTGTACCCGGGTGTTCATCTCCATAAAGTAGACTTCGTTGCCGGACAGCAGGAACTCCACCGTACCCGCATTCTCATAGCCGACGGTTTTTGCGGCCCTGACCGCCAGCCCGCCAATATACTGGCGTTGCTCCGGGGTCAGTTGCGGGCTCGGGGCGATTTCGATGAGCTTCTGGTTGCGGCGCTGGATAGAGCAGTCCCGCTCGAACAGATGGATGACATTGCCCTGCTGGTCCGCCAGCACCTGCACTTCAATATGGCGCGGGTTAACGATGCACTTTTCCATGAACACTTCCGCGGACCCGAAGGCCTTGGTGGCTTCCGAGATAACGCGGGGGTACTGGGTCTTCAGCTCGGCGGGGGAATCGCAGCGCCGGATACCCCGGCCCCCGCCGCCGGACGTCGCCTTCAGCATGACCGGATAGCCAATGGCTTCGGCCACCGAAAGGGCCTCATCCAGATCCGCCAGATTACCCTCGGAGCCAGGTGTGACCGGTACGCCCGCCGCGCGCATGCTGTCCCGGGCCTGGGTTTTATCGCCCATCCGCTGAATGACGTCGGAACGGGGGCCGATAAAGGTGATGCCTTTCTGCTCACACAACTGGGCGAAGCGGGAGTTTTCTGAAAGAAAACCGTAGCCGGGGTGGATGGCATCGCAACCGGTTTCCAGGGCCAGGTTGACGATGCGGGCCGGGTCCAGGTAGCCGGCGAGCGGGTCCTCCCCAAGGGACCAGGATTCGTCCGCGCGCTTCACATGGAGGCCGTAGCGGTCGGGCTCGGTGTAGATGGCGACGGAGCGTATGCCCATCTCGGCGCAGGCCCGGATGATGCGGACGGCGATTTCGCCCCGATTGGCGATCAGAACTTTTTTCAACATGGGCGTCTCCCGCTCCTCGTTTATGTTCCTGACGATGGAAGCTGTTCAGTTGAACCAGAGAGTAACGGTGTTTATGAATCAGCAAAAATTGATAATACTTCTGGTTTATATAAGTTATTCTTTATGGATGGGTCCGGTGGGAGAGGGCTATGCCGCTTACCATACAGAAACTCGCCAGCCGTCTGACTTTCCGTCAGCTGCAGGTTTTCAAGGCCGTTCACGAGTTACGGAATTACAGCCGTGCCGGGGAGATGCTGGGTCTGACCCAGCCTGCCGTCAGCAGTCAGATTCGCCATCTGGAGCAGGCCCTGGGTATGCCCATGTTCGAATATGTCGGCCGTACGCTCTATTGTACGGCGGCAGGGGAAGAGATGGCTGTCTGCGTGCAGACCATTTTCCGGGAGCTGGCGGATATGCAGAACCGGCTGGCGGCGCTCGAGGGGAAGGTCGCCGGAGAACTCCGGCTGGTGGCGGTCAGCACCGCGCAGTATGTTGTGCCTTACCTGCTGGGATCTTTTCTGGAGCAGAACCCTCAGGTGAATGTATCGGTATCGGTGGTCAACCGGGCTACCGCATTGCAGCGCCTGAACGATAACCAGCACGATCTGGTGATTATGGGTATGGTGCCGCCGGACCGGCCGCTGACGTCGTTACCTTTCCTCGACAATAAGCTTGTGCCTGCCGTGCCTGCCGGCCATCCGCTGCTGGAACAACCGGTGGTCACGCCGGAGGATTTTCTGGGCAGTCAGCTACTGGCCCGGGAGCCGGGTTCGGGCAGTCGTCTGGCACTGGAGGTCTACTGTCAGCAGCACCGGTACAGGATGGAGCCGATCATGGAGC
>JAJUHY010000054.1 GCA_029265735.1 Marinobacter segnicrescens
ATGTCTTCGGCGGCTTTCATGCGCTCCGGAGTGTGCACCGGCCGCAGCATCTGGAACTGTTTCTGTTCCGCGGCCGCCAGCGCGATGGCCAGGTTGTCGATCACCGGCAGGTCTAGAAACAGCTGCGGTATCTGGAAAGAGCGGGTCAGCCCCTTGCGCATCAGCTTGCGGGGGCCCAGGCCCTTGATGGGCTGGCCATCGAACCAGATGGTGCCCTGGGACGGCGGCAGATAGCCGGTCACCATATTGATAAACGTGGTTTTTCCCGCGCCGTTGGAGCCGATCACGCCGACTACGTCGCCGTCGTAAATAGTGACATTAATGTCCTCAGCCGCCGTCACCGCACCGAAATAGCGGGACAGGCCCTCGGTTCTCAGAATCTCGGTCATGACGCAGCCCTTTTCTTGCGGGTAAACAGGCTCCAGATGCCCTTGGGCAGGAACAGAATGATCAGCAGCAACACGATGCCGAGAATCATCTGCCAGGCGTTGGGTGCCAGCTCAATGGCGTAGGTGCGAACCAGAGTGAAGATCAGCGCCGCAATGAACGGTGCGGCCACATGGCCGGTTCCGCCGAGGATGGCGATAAACACGAACTCGCCGGAGATGGTCCAGTAGGCCATGGTGGGGTCCACATGCCCGGCTGCCAGCGCGGTCATGGAGCCGCCTACGGAGCCTACTGCTGCCGCAATAACGTAGTTGATATAGAGGGTCTGCTGACGGGAGATGCCCATATATTCCACCCGCACTTCGTTTTCCCGGATCGCTTCACAGGCCAGGCCAACGCTGGATTTGAAGTAACGGTTCAGGAACAGGGCAATAGCCAGCGCCAGCGCGATGGCCAGCATGAGTGCCATCAGGCTACCGTTGCTTTCGGAGCTCATCCCGAACAGGGTCCAGTCCACCACCCCGAAGCCGTCGGTGCTGCCCAGGCCATGACTTTTGACCAGCAGGCCGTAAAGGATCATGGAAAACGCCAGCGACAGCATGGCGAAGAAGATCTCCCGGTACCGGGTCACCAGCAGCCCGAGGATCATCGCGACCACCACGGTGGTGACCACTCCCAGGCCAATCAGGGCCAGGGCGTCAGTGATACCGAGGAAGCGGCCGCCCAGGCCGACGGCGTAGCCGCCGAGGCAGTAGAACAGCCCCTGCCCGAAGGACACCAGGCCTGCACGCATCAGCATCACCACGCCCATCACTACCATGCCGGTCGACAGGGCGAGGGTCAGGGTGAATACCAGCCAGTTGGGGCTGAACAGGGCCGCTGCCGCCACCGCAATGGCAACGGCGATCAGGGCCAGTTCGGTTCTGTCTGTTGTCATTATATTTTCCTCGCAACCGCGCGCCCGAAGAGTCCGTACGGCCGGAACACCAGCACCGCTGCCATCACGGCATAGATGATGAACAGCTCCAGCTCGGGCATGGTATGAATCGACGTCGCCCGGGCCAGGCCAACAATAATGGCTCCGACGGCCGCGCCGGTGATGCTGCCCAGCCCGCCGGTGACCACCACGGCAAAGGCCAGCACGATGACCTCAATGCCGATACCGGGTACCACCGAAATAATCGGGGCGGTCAGGCCGCCGGCGATGGCGCCCAGGGTGGCACCGATCATGAAGGTAATGGTGAACATGCGGCCCACGTTCACGCCCATGGCAGTGGAGACTTCCCGATCGTGAATGATGGAGCGCAGAATCTTGCCGATGCGGGTGCGCTCCAGCCAGAACCAGAGTCCGACACCGATCACCACCGACACCGCCAGCACCATCAGGTCATAGCGGGAAACGGTCAGGACGTCGATGCTGATTCTGCCCATGGCGGCGTAAGGCTGATAGGCGAAGTAGGGGGTGGTGCCCCAGACCAGCTTCATCACGTCTTCAAGGATGAGCAGCACGGCGAAGGTGATGATCAGCATCAGGATTTCATCACGGCCGTACATCAGACGCAGCAGGCCACGCTCAATGGCGAGCCCGGCGACGGCACCGATGGTGATGGCACTCACGGCAAGAATGGCAAAGGCCATCCACAGCTGATCGCCGCCACCGGCGTAGTACCAGCCCAGGGCCGAAGCGGCAGCATAGGCACCCAGGGCATACAGGCTGCCGTGGGCCATGTTGAGAATGCGCATGACCCCGTAAATGACAGTCAGCCCGGCGGCCACCAGAAACAGCCAGGAAGCATAGATAAACCCGTCAATCAGTATCGCCCAGACGGTCAACATCAAGGTTACTCCGGTCAGGTGGGGTTCACCGGCGGCGCTGGCCGCCGGTGCTGGTTCAGATGGCGGCTTCAGTCACAGCTGGAGCCGGGGAAGCCTTCCCTGATCCATTGCTGAGCGTTGTAACCGTCGGGCGCTGACACACAGTCGCCAGGGTAGGATTTCACATTACGCAGTTCGCCCTTGCCGTCGGCGAAGTGATACTCCCCGTACAGCATGGGCTGGAGGGCCTGGTGGCCGCCGGCGAGGCTCATCCTGACCGTGCCGCTGACGGACTCAAAGCTGGCGCCTTTGAGGGCCGCAGCCAGTTGATCGGCACTGGGAACACCCTCGGCGCCGGCATTATCTGCGGCATACTTCAGAGCGAGAATGGCCTGAGCTGCCTTGGCGGCGGGGTAGCTGGGCGGTGTGCCGTACTTCTCTTCGTAGGCTTTGTTGAACCACTGGCTCAGATCGTTCTCGGGCATGAAACCGCCGAACGGCCCGCGGCCGCCAACAATGGTGCCGTTGGGCGCCTGACCGTCAAACCGGTGCAGGCCGGATTCGCCGGTGGTCAGCAGGGCCGTTGCCTGGGCCAGCAGGCCGCGGGCGTTGGCCTGGGCGACAAAGGATTCCATATCACCACCCCACATGGAGGAGTGGACAATCTCCGGCCGGCGGGTCTGCAGGGCAGAGATCTCGGTGCTATAGCTGCCCTGGAAGATCTGTGGCATCTGGTTATTGACGATCTCCGCGTCTGGCATAAGCTGTTCCATCGCCAGCGTGAAGTCCTGCCAGGAATCCTGGCCCCAGGCGTAGTTCTGCTGGATGCCCGCGATGCGCACGGCGTCCGGGCGGGTGTCCGCCAGATAGCGGGCAGCGCCCACGTTATCCGCCACCGCATCCAGACCGGTGCGGAACACGTACCTTGGGTTCTTCAATTCCTCAAACATGCGGGAGGTACCGCAGTCGAAGGCGATGGTGAAGGTTTTCATCTCTTCCGCTACCGGGCCCACCGCCAGGCAGTCGCCGGATGAGATGTAGCCGATCACAGCGTTCACCTTTTGCCGCTCCACCAGGTTGCGGTATTCCTCCACCTGCTTGGTGGGACCGCCGGCTTCGTCCACTTCCACCATTTCCAGATTCAACCCGTTCACCCCTTTGGAATCGTAGGGTGCGGGCAGACTGCCGCTGTTGATGGCGTCGACCACGACCTTGGCCCCCTGCGACGCCGGCACCCCGAAGGGGCCAGACGCACCACCGGACAGGAAGGTGACAAAACCCACTTTGAAACTGTCCTGAGCGTGGGCCGTTGCCGCCAGCCCGACCATGCCAACGGAGGCCAGGGCGAGTGAGGTGGCAGTGCTCAGCAGGGTTTTCTGCAAGCGATTGGATGGTTTCATTGCGTGCTCCTTGGTTGTTGTTGTGCACTTGAGGATGCTGCAGATTGCTTCAGGCTGGTGGCCGCAGGTGTTGCTGTAGCAACAGCGTGGCCGCCAGGTATTTCACGTCGCCTTGGCAACAAAGCGAGCGAAAATCCGTGGGGGTCGGCAGTGGAATGCCCGGGTGAAGCGGTTGAGATAGTAGCGTCCATTGTTGTTATTGGTGTTGTCAGCTAATTATAAGTTTTATAATGATTCGCTGGCATCGGGTACGATCGATGCAATCATTTAATAGTAGCTCACCCGTATCAAAAGTGACCACAAATGACTCGCCCTGGACATTCCGTCATGACAACGCTGCGCTCCGGGCTGGCTTATATGGCTCTGCTGTGTGGTGTGCTTTCCTTTGTGCCCGGGGCGATGGCAGCCGGCGCCATCTGCGTGGTGCTGGCGGTTTTTCTGGCGTGGCGTGACCTGCGCCTGGTGGCCCGGATGTTATTCACCCTGGTGGTCGCCGGCGCGGCTATTGCAGCCATGGTTCAGCCGGCGGCACTGGCAGCGGCCAGCGAGAACATGACCCGGCTATCGGCGCTGATCCTGTCCGTCATGCTGCTGTCGTCGGTACTGGGGAGTTCCCGTGACCTGCTGCGATTGTCCGGCAGCCTGTTCAGTGGCCGGCCACTTGCCCGTTACTACAGCCTGGCGTTTGGTACCGGGCTGCTATCCGTGCCGCTGAACTTCGGTTCAGTGGGCATTGTCGGGTCGATGATTGGTCATCGCCTGCGGGATAAAGGTGATTCCGCGACCAGTCGCAACGCGGTGCGGGCGGTGGTGCGGGGTTTTGCGGCGTCACCCTTGTGCTCGCCCCTGTCCATATCGATCGTCATGACGGTCACGTTTCTGCCGGGACTGCAGAGCTGGGAACTGATCGCCCTGAGTCTGCCGCTGGCGGTGCTGGTTCTGCTCGTCAGCGCCTGGCAGCGGGAACCGGAGGCCGTGCCGCCTCCGGAGGATAACGTGCAGGCCGGACCGGGGCCCTGGCTGCGTTTCGCCGGCATAATCGTGCTGATCTGCGCCGGCGTGTTCCTGCTCAGTGGTTACGCAGATCTGAGCTATTCCCGGGCCGTGACCCTGAGCTGTCTGGCAGCTGCCGTGACCGGCTTTATTGTCCGCACCATGAGAGAGCGCAGGGTGGGTCTGCCCTCCATGGCGTCGGTCAGCAACGAGCTGATTATTGTCGGCGGCTCGGCCTTTATTGGTGCACTGATCAGCCTGCTGGCCCTGACTCTGATGGGGGACAGCTTCTCACCGCCGTCCTGGGCTTTTCCGCTGCTGGCGCTGCTGGTGCCCTGGGTGTTCTACATCGGTGGTATCGGCGGCTTCAATCCGATTGTCATCGGTACCCTGGTCGGCGGTGTGCTGGGGCCCTTGTGGCCGGCGGATGCAGTACTGGGGCTGGGCATTGCCATGATCAGTGGCTGGAGCATTACCTCAGCAGGCTCGCCCCATGCGGCGAACTCGTTGCTGATGGAGCGGCTGACCGGGTATCCGGCACGGCAGATCGCCCTGCATTGGAATTTCCGGTTATCGATGGTTCTGCTGATCGCAACGGGTATTCTGTCGGCGGCGCTGACCATAGGGCTGGTGGCGTGAGAGCATCCTGTTATCCTGGATGATCATAGCCGGCTATATAGGTGAATCTGCGATGGCTATCACCGGTTCAACCTGTTACTGTGCCCGCATCCTGCCTCTAAGGATCCGCAGTTTCTGGCTATTTGCCTGCTTTGCGACACTTCATACGACCCGTCAGAGGACGTCCTCCCGATACCGGTGAGCGACCGTAGTCGTCTTTTTTCCATGCACGATGCATGGCATCTGCCCGCAATGTTCCGTTTGACCGGCATTGGTGGAGGCAGAACAATCAAGAGTTAATCCAATATGAGTTTTTCTTCCCTCGGCCTTTCCGAGCAGCTGGTTCGTGCTACCAGCGATCAGGGTTACGAAACCCCTTCTCCCATTCAGGCGAAAGCCATTCCTGCCGTCTTGTCCGGTAAGGATGTGATGGCGGCGGCGCAGACCGGTACCGGCAAGACCGCCGGCTTTACCCTGCCGTTGCTTCAGCGGCTCAGTGAAAACCCCCGTCAGGGCAAGGGCCCCCGGGCGCTGATCCTGACCCCGACCCGGGAACTCGCCGCCCAGGTACACGACAGCGTGAACCTGTACAGCAAATACGTGCCCACCCAGTCTGCGGTGGTGTTCGGCGGCGTCAAGATCAATCCCCAGATGATGAAACTGCGCAAGGGGCTGGACGTACTGGTGGCCACACCGGGCCGTCTGATGGACCTGTACCAGCAGAACGCGGTGCGCTTTAACGAAGTGGAAATCCTGGTGCTGGACGAAGCCGACCGCATGCTGGACATGGGCTTTATCCGGGACATCCGCAAGATCCTCGCTCTGCTGCCGGCGAAGCGTCAGAACCTGCTGTTTTCAGCGACGTTTTCGAATGAAATCCGGACCCTGGCCCAGGGCTTGCTGAACGATCCGGTGCAGGTGGAAGTTGCTGCCCGTAACACTACCGCGGAAACTGTAAAGCAGTCGGTCTATCCCGTAGACCAGAGCCGCAAGAGCGCGCTGCTGAGCAAGCTGGTTCGCGATAACAACTGGGAACAGGTTCTGGTATTCACCCGGACCAAGCATGGCGCCAACCGCCTCACCAAGAAGCTGGAAAGCGACGGTATCACCGCGGCTGCAATTCACGGCAACAAATCCCAGGGCGCCCGTACCCGTGCCTTGGCGGAGTTCAAGCAGGGCGATATTCGCGTTCTGGTAGCCACTGACATCGCAGCCCGCGGGCTGGATATCAAGCAGCTGCCCCAGGTGGTCAACTTCGAGTTGCCGAACGTACCGGAAGACTACGTGCACCGCATTGGCCGTACCGGCCGTGCCGGCGAAAGCGGTCATGCCCTGTCGCTGGTAAGTGCTGACGAAGGCAAGCTGCTGGCGGGCATCGAAAAGCTGATCAAAAAGCAATTGCCCCGTAAGGAAGTGGAAGGCTTCGAGCCGGTGAACAATCTGCCGCTGAAGCCCAAAGCCAAGGCGGACCCCAGCCGCGCCCGTAGCCGTAACGGTGGCGGTAATGCCCGCAGTGGCGCTGGTCGTCCCGATGGTCAACGTTCGGGTCGTCCCGGCGCAGGCGGTCGTGGCCGCGGTCAGGGTCAGGGGCAGGGACGGAGTCAGGGTCGCTCTGGCCAGCGCCAGTCTGCCTGATGAAACCTGGCTAGCACGGCTGCGTCATCGCTGACGGGCCGGCGCTGAACCGAAAAAGCCGCCTCCAACCGGGAGCGGCTTTTTTAATGCACAAAAAAGCGGGGTCACCGTTGCCGGGCCCCGCCAAGGGAGAACGCGACCGACACCCCAGTCCAAGGTGTCAGACACGGACTTCGTTAGCCGCTAGAAGTTGTAGGTGAAGCCGACCATGTAAACCATGGGGTCGATGTCTACATCTACCTTCGCGGTACCCAGTTTGTTGCCCGCGGCATCGTAGGCGGCGATTTTGGCGGTCGTGTCGATATCGGCCCACCAGATGCCGGCGTTGATGCCGAACTGATCGTTCAGGCGGATATCCACGCCGATTTCGGCGGCCACACCAAAGCTGTCGTCCAGGTCCATCTTGGTTGAGCTGACCTTGCCGCCGCCAAGGTAGTTATCAACGGCTGCCGTCAGCGTGTCGCTGGTCTCTTCCTCAAAGAACACGGTGTAGTTCACCCCAACGCCGATGTAAGGCTGGATGCGGTGGCTGCTGTGCAGCGGGTAATACTGCAGAGTCAGGGTCGGCGGCAGATGTTTGGTGCTGCCAAGGTCCACCGACCGGGGCAGGCTGCCGGCACCGTAAAGATTGTGCTGAAACGGGGTGGCGGCCAGCAGGCTGAGACCGAAAGAGTCGGTCATCATCCAGGTGCCGGAAAGCCCCAGCTGGGTGTCCGAGTCAACGCCTACCTTCCAGCCTTCGTCCGCAAGTCCGGTCCCTGCCAGACCAACGCGACTGCTGGATTCGTTGGGATCTACCGTCACGGCACCGGCGCGGATAATAAAGTCGCCGGCCTGATAGGCCTGTACGGAACCGGTCGCAAGCAGACCGGCGGCGAGAAGACCCAGGGTGAGTTTACGAGGCATGAATAGCTCCTTGAACAGAAGTTGTAACGAAGCCAAGGCTACACCGGCAGGGACAGAGAAAATTGATTTAACGCAAGAGAGAGCTGTGGAGGCGGGGAAGGCAGGCGCAACATTGACCCACCTCAAAAGTCCGCATTAATACGTCGAGGGTCAGGCAGGATTTTGCTGATCGTCCAGGGACTCTTCGGAGACGAACACGTCCCGAACCGTCAGTGGGTTGCCGTCCGCGTCCTGAACTTCCAGCTGGCGGACTGGCTGTCCCGTGCGCCGGTCCCGCAGGTCCAGCGGTGGCCCATCCGGGCATGGATTGTATCGGTCGCCCCACTGGCGCAGGGCAATGACTACCGGGAACAGATCGCGGCCCTTGTCGGTCAGCCGGTATTCGAACCGGGAACCATGTTCGCCCACGTCCACCTTGCGCAGCACCTGGTTATCCACCAGACGGCACAGGCGGTCCACCAGAATGTTCCGGGCGATGCCCAGCTCCTGCTGAAAGTCGACAAAGCGACGGGTGCCGTACATGGCCTGCAATACGATCAGCAGTGACCACCAGTCACCCACCTCATTAAGTGCCCGGGCGACGGAACAGCTTGAGTCATCAAAACGTTTTCTTGCCATGGTCAAAGTGTACTCAAAAAGAGTTGCAAACTGAAACCGGATTCCATAAGGTTGCGTTACGAAACCATATTAACGGGCTAGGCCCGGCCTATAACAGTAACCTGAATACAGGAGTTGTACCCCCTCATGTCTCTCAATCTCGGCCCTTTGTTTGAACCCTTTGAAGTGAAGTCCCTCAAGCTGGCAAACCGCGTTGCCATGGCACCCATGACCCGCAATTTCTCGCCGGGTAACGTGCCCAATGAGGATGTGGTGGCTTATTACAAGCGCCGTGCTGAAGGTGGGGTGGGGTTACTGATTACCGAGGGTACCACCGTTAACCATCCGGCCGCGAACGGCTACGAGAATGTCCCGTTCTTCCATGGCGAAGAAGCCCTGGCGGGCTGGAAAAAGGTCGTGGATGCGGTGCACGAAGCGGGCGGCAAGATCTTCCCCCAGCTCTGGCACGTGGGTGCCGTTCGCAAGGCTGGCACTGAGCCGGATCCGTCTGTACCGGGCTACGCGCCGTCGGGCATGAACCGCCCGGGCAAAGTGGTTTGCAAGGTGATGTCCAGGGAAGACATTCAGGATGTGGTCAAAGCCTTCGCCGATGCCGCTGCCGATGCCAAGGC
>JAJUHY010000288.1 GCA_029265735.1 Marinobacter segnicrescens
AAAGACAAGAGCCATGGCGACTACGCCTGTAACATTGCCCTTGTGGCTGCGAAAGCAGCGGGCTGCCCGCCGCGGCAACTGGCAGAAGCGCTGGTGCAGCGATTGCCGGAAAGCCCGGCGGTAGCCAAGGTGGAAATTGCAGGCCCCGGCTTTATCAACTTTTTCATGACCGCAGAAAGCGCCGTCAGCATTGCCGGTGAAATTCTGCAGCAAGGTGAGAAGTTTGGCCGCAACGACGATGGCCAGGGACAGAAGGTTCAGGTGGAGTTCGTGTCAGCCAACCCGACCGGCCCACTGCATGTAGGTCATGGCCGGGGCGCTGCCATTGGCGATGCCCTGTGTCGTCTGCTGGAAGCCAATGGTTACGACGTCACCCGGGAGTTCTACTATAACGACGCCGGTGCCCAGATCGACAACCTGACCCTGTCCGTACAGGCCCGTGCGAAGGGCCTGGGCCCGGATGACGAGTCCTGGCCAGAAGACGGATACCGGGGTGAATACATCAACGATGTGGCGGAGGCCTACCTGAAAGGCGAGACCGTGGTCGCCGATGATCGAGGCGTTACCGGCAAGGGCGCCCCCGACGACATGGCAGCGATAAGGGAGTTCGCTGTTGCCTATCTGCGCCGGGAGCAGGACCTGGACCTGAAAGCCTTTGGGGTCGAATTTGACGTTTATTTCCTGGAATCTTCCCTGTACCGGGATGGCAAGGTCGAAGCTGCCGTCGAGCGGCTGAAAGAAAACGGCTACACCTATGAAGAGGGTGGAGCCATGTGGCTTCGCACCACCGAATTCGGCGATGACAAGGACCGGGTCATGCGCAAGCAGGACGGCGGCTATACCTACTTCCTGCCAGACGTAGCCTATCACCTGGACAAGTGGCAGCGTGGCTTTACCACGGTGATCAACGAACAGGGCGCCGACCACCATTCCACTGTCACGCGGGTGCGGGCGGGCCTCCAGGCTCTGAATGCAGGCATCCCTCAGGGCTGGCCGGACTATGTCCTGCACCAGATGGTGATGGTGACTCGCTCCGGGCAGGAAGTAAAAATCTCCAAACGGGCCGGCAGTTACGTCACGCTGCGGGACCTGATCGATGAGGTGGGGCGCGATGCTACCCGCTTTTTCCTGACCGCCCGTCGGGTAGACTCCCAGCTCACGTTTGATATCGACCTGGCCCGGTCTCAGACTAACGACAACCCGGTGTACTACATCCAGTATGCCCATGCCCGCATCTGCAGCGTCATGCGCAAGCTTGCCCATGAACACGGCATCCAGCGCGGCTATAACGACGTGGCGGGAGACCTGGCACGCCTGACTCTGGATGAAGAGAAAGAACTCGCCAACCAGCTGGCGAAGTACCCGGAGCTGGTCCGCAACGCGGCAGCGAATCGCGAGCCACACCTTCTGACGCACTATCTGCGTGAGCTCGCAGGACAGTTCCACACCTACTACAACAGCCATAAGGCGCTGGTTGACGACGCCGCCCTCCGTGACGCGCGCCTGACCCTGTACCTTGCCGTACGCCAGGTAATCGCCAACGGGCTGGACCTGCTTGGCATCAGTGCCCCGGAAGAAATGTAAGCGGCGGGAGAGCACAGTTGTCCAGGGATTACGCCCGCAAACAATCATCCGGCAAAGGCGCGGTAAATAGCTCTCCCGCGCCCCGGAAGCCCCGTGCGCGGGCGAAAACATCCCGTAAGCCCTCTGCCCGTCCGGCAGCGGCCAGGAAACAGAGCGGAGGTCTATCGGTGCGCTGGATATTTTCACTGGCAGCCGTTGGTGTGTTCATCGGCTTTATCGTTTACCTGAATACTATGGAAGCACCTGAAAGCACCTCGCCTGCACCAAAGCCGGCCGTCACAACGCCTGCCAAACCGGCCCCGGTGAAGCCCGCGAAGGAAACCGCCCAGGAGCCTAAATTCAAGTTTTATGAAATGCTGCCGGAATCCGAGGTGGTTCCGCCAACCGTCAAGGAATACACCCCCAGCCCGTCTAATCAGGAGTTCCGCTACCTGGTACAGACCGGTTCGTTCCGGAACCCGGAAGACGCCGAACGACAGCGGGCACAGATTGCCTTTCAGGGTATGCGGGCCCAGGTATCGCGGATCGACCTGGAAGAAGGAAATACCTGGTACCGGGTAAATGTGGGACCGTTTGACAGCCGCAGCCAGATGAACTCAGCGGTAGACAAGCTGGTCGCCATCAGCATCCAACCCCTGGTCCGGAAGGTGCCCAAGGAATAAACCCCGTCCAGCCCGGTCTTGAAATTGTCCGGGCTGACTCCATATCTGGCAGATCACTTTGTCACAGAGCCTTTCATTTCAGAATATGGAGCCCCGATGACCACGATATTATCCGTCCGCCGAGATGACGAAGTCGCCATGGGCGGCGATGGCCAGGTATCCCTGGGCAACACCGTCATGAAGGGCAACGCCCGCAAGGTTCGCCGCCTTTACAACGGCAAGGTACTGGCCGGTTTTGCCGGCGGCACAGCAGATGCGTTTACCCTGTTTGAACGCTTTGAGGCCCAGCTTGAAAAACATCAGGGCAACCTGACCCGGGCCGCAGTTGAACTGGCAAAGGACTGGCGAACGGACAGGGCCCTGCGACGATTGGAAGCTCTGCTCGCGGTGGCCGACGCAACCGCGTCGCTGATTATTACCGGCAATGGCGACGTGATTGAGCCTGAAAACGGCCTCATCGCCATTGGTTCCGGCGGCCCCTTCGCCCAGGCCTCGGCCCGGGCCCTGATGGAAAACACCACCCTGGGCGCCCGCGAGATCGTCGAGAAAGGGCTCGATATCGCTGCCGACATCTGTATTTACACCAACCACAACTGCACCGTTGAAGTACTCTCAGCGAACGACTGACCCGGAGCTACCATGTCTGCAATGACTCCCCGTGAAATTGTCCACGAGCTGAACAAGCATATCGTTGGTCAGGATGAGGCCAAGCGTGCTGTCGCTATCGCCCTGCGTAACCGCTGGCGCCGGATGCAGCTCGACAGCTCCCTGCGGGACGAAATCACACCCAAGAATATCCTGATGATCGGCCCCACCGGCGTGGGTAAAACAGAAATTGCACGCCGACTCGCAAAGCTGGCCGATGCGCCTTTTATCAAGATCGAAGCGACGAAATTTACCGAAGTCGGTTACGTCGGGCGCGATGTCGATTCGATCATCCGCGACTTGGCAGAAACGGCGGTCAAAGAATCCAGGGAAAGAGAAACACGGAAAAAGCAGCCAT
>JAJUHY010000185.1 GCA_029265735.1 Marinobacter segnicrescens
CGCCACATCCGCCATATTGCCATAAGCTTCCAGCCAGTTCCGGCGATCGCCAGCCCGTTTCTTGCCCAGAAGCATATCCATGGTCTCCATGGTATCGTCGCCATCTTCCAGGGCCAGCATGACCAGCCGGCGGGTATCCGGTGCCATGGTGGTCTCCCGCAACTGCAGGGGGTTCATTTCACCCAGACCCTTGAACCGGGTAACCTGGATCTTGCCCTTGCGATTCTCTGCAGCAATGCGGTCCAGGATGCCCTGTTTCTCATGCTCATCCAGCGCGTAGAAGGTCTCCTTGCCGAGATCGATCCGGTACAGGGGCGGCATAGCCACAAAAACGTGGCCCGCCTCCACCACCGGGCGGAAATGGCGAAGGAACAGGGCACAGAGCAGGGTCGCAATATGGAGCCCGTCGGAATCCGCATCCGCCAGAATACAGATCTTGCTGTAACGCAGCCCGGACAGATCGTCGGAACCTGGGTCAACACCAATAGCGACGGTAATATCGTGGACTTCCTGCGAAGCCAGAATCTCGATGGAATCCACCTCCCAGGTGTTTAGGATCTTGCCCCGCAACGGCATCACGGCCTGGAATTCCCTGTCACGGGCCTGTTTGGCGGAACCGCCGGCGGAGTCACCCTCCACCAGAAACAGTTCCGAGCGACTGGCATCGGCACCGGAACAGTCTGCCAGCTTACCAGGCAGGGCCGGGCCGGAAGTAACCTTCTTCCGGGCTACCTTGCGGCTGGCCCGCATCCGCCGCTGGGCGTTGCTGATAAAAAGCTCCGCCAGCGCCTCTGCCACGTCCGTATGCTGGTTGAGCCACAGGCTGAAGGCGTCCTTGACGACGCCCGAAATAAACGCAGCTGCCTCACGGGATGAGAGACGCTCCTTGGTCTGTCCGGAAAACTGCGGGTCCTGCATCTTGAAGGAGAGTACATAGGCGCAGCGCTCCCAGATATCTTCCGGTGACAACCTGACGCCCCGGGGCATGAGGCTGCGGAACTCACAGAATTCCCGCATGGCTTCCAGCAGGCCGGTGCGAAACCCGTTCACATGGGTACCACCCAGGGCGGTGGGAATCAGGTTTACATAGCTTTCTGTAACAGACTCACCGCCATCCGGCAGCCATTGCACCGCCCAATCCACCTCTTCGTGGTTGCCAGCGAAGCGGCCGGTAAACGGCTCCAGGGGCACCGCTTCGATATTCTCCAGCTCGCTGCGCAGGTAGTCCCGCAGCCCGTCCTCGTAGTACCACTCATCTTTTTCGCCGGTCTGCTCCTGGGTAAACGTGATCGTGAGCCCCGGACATAGCACGGCCTTGGCCCGCAGGTTATGGCGCAGCCGGCTTACAGAGAATTTCGGTGAATCAAAGTATTTCGGGTCCGGCATGAAATGCAGCCGTGTGCCCGTATTGCGCTTGCCAACGGTATCGACGACGGCCAGATCCGATGCCTTCTCACCATTTTCGAAGGTCATGCGGTAGACGTTACCGTCCCGCTTGATGGTGACTTCCAGATGGGTCGAGAGCGCGTTGACAACCGACACACCGACCCCGTGCAGGCCACCGGAAAAGTTGTAGTTGCCCTGGGAGAACTTGCCACCGGCGTGCAGGCGGCTGAGTATCAGCTCAACGCCAGGCAGTCCCTCTTCCTTGTGGATGTCCACCGGCATACCACGGCCATCATCTTCTACCGATAACGAACCATCACTGTGGAGCATCACGTCTACCCGACGGGCATGGCCGGCCAGAGCCTCATCAACGCTGTTATCGATAACTTCCTGTGCCAGGTGGTTCGGCCGGGTGGTATCCGTGTACATCCCCGGGCGCTTTCGCACCGGGTCCAGACCACTGAGGACTTCAATCGAATCGGCGTTGTAGGTTTTCTCGCTCATAGGCAGGGTACAGCTCCGGCGGTGCAGGGGGACACAAGAGGTGATAGCTTAGGGAATCCTGAGCAAAGATCAATGTCGCAGTACAACGATGCTCACCGGTTGAGGGACAGTTCCGGTAAGCCCTCCCCCTTCACCTGAACAGTGTCCCAACCTTCCGATGGGACCGCCACCACCGCGCAGGGACTGGTAAGCGCCTGGGTGACCATCTGGTCTGCGGAGGGGCTGCGAAGGGTAACGGTAAGTGTAAGAACATCACCCGCAAACCATGCCTTATCAAGGGCCACGCCATAGCCACCTGTTGGCTTGCGTCCGGCTCCGATCAGCAATAGGTGTTCACGGTTGAAGTCGTGATTGTTCATGGCGGTCAGGTTGACTCCCCGCGTACCGGTAACCTCGTCCAGACGCTGCCGGGAATCCATATAGACAAGCCCTGGCTCGTCAAATCCGCACTGACTGGCAGCGGTGATCTGCCGGGTAGCGGCCTCGCTACGTACCGCTGGTGTCGGGCTGCTGCTACAGGCTGACAACGCAAACAGGGTCAGCAGCAAACTGCCCCGGACCCAACAGGCGTGAGCGGTCGGTTTCATACACTCCTCCTTTGAACTGCTGGCAGGAAGCCCCGGCTAATCAGAACGCAGAGCCCTGTCCGGCTCCACCCCGGATACAGATTCCGGAATCCGGTAGCCCTGGAAGCCGTATCTGGGCAAACGGGTTTCAGCAATACCCGGCCGCCGGAAACTGGTGGTCATGTTCCGGTTCAGCATCTGACCATCACGGATGGTGATAACTTCCCGGGCGCCGGTCCGGGGGTACTCGGCACAGGCTTCCCCAGACTCACAGATGTAACCGTTATTGTCCAGGTCACTACCGGCAACCAGAATATAGTCCCCCGGGGCAACATCACGGATCGAGTAGCGGTAGCTGCCCTGGCTGTAACTGGCGGTTACCTGCCTGGAACGGGCCGAGTTGTGATCATTGGCATCCAGCAACAGGACATAATGGATACCGGCATTCCGCTCAGCCACCGGATCACTGGACGGTACATTCACCGGCACACGCAGGACCCGAGCGGCCCCTTCGGTTGAGTAGGAAATGCGGATTTCATCGGCCAGGGGCCGGCGATCTGGCAGCGTTCCGTTAACCCGGATGATCAGGGAGTCCGGCATGGGCATGCCAGAGGTAATGGCCCCGCCTTCGCCATCCGTCACCGTGAGGGCGGACGGTATCTCGGGCGAGCCTGTAACGGTCGGACTCACCGGCGAAACCGGATCTGTCAGCACTTCCAGCAGAACCTCCGTTGGCGCTCTGGCTGGCCGGACCTCGGCGACCCTGGGCCAGGCAGAGACTACTGTTGGAAAAAGACTGCCTGCCGAGCCCAGAGCCTTGCCCGCGTTTATCAAGCCCGCCCCGTCCGCTGTGTAGTCCTGACCGGACGATACTCCCTCAGTCAGCAACCCATCAATCAGCCGGGCGCGGAATTCCGAAGGCGTAAGTCCCGCCTCAGCTCCCTTCATCAGAGCATAAACGCCGGTGACATGGGGTGCCGCCATGGAGCTGCCGGACAGATACGCATAGCCATCGGTCAGAGCCCCCACAGCCGAAACGTCGCCATAGGCGTTGAAAATACCTTCCCTGAGGGAGCCTCCCGGTGCCAGCAAATCCACCGACTGACCATAGTTTGAGTACTCCGCCCGGGAAGCACTCTGGTCCGTTGCGCCTACTCCCACGACGCGCCGGTTAGCCGCCGGATAGACAGCAGAGGCATCGCCGTTGTTGCCCGCCGCAGCCACTACCAGAATACCGGCATCATAGGCTCTGTCCGTCGCCTGCTGCAGGGCTGCGACCTGTGGCAGACCGCCCAGGCTCAGGTTGATCACATCCACATCGCTGCGAGCGGCAGCATGGTTAATGGCTTCAATAAGGTCTGATACCGCCCCGGAACCATCCTCACCGTCGACCGGGTCCACACCAAGCACACGGTACGGCAGAATGGTAGCGTCACTGGCAATACCCACTGTACCGATGCTGTTATCCACTGCTGCAATGATCCCGGCAACATGGGTGCCGTGGAAGCTGGTGCTACCGGGATTGTCCGGTGTCAGGGGCGTAGCCGGATTACTGTCCCGCCCCGGGGTGTTATCGACGTCATAGGATACACTGACAAAGTCCAGACCTCCGGCTGTCGCAACGTTGCCTGCGAGATCACCATGCCAGGCGCCACCATTGTCCGGATCGCGGCTGAACATGCCGGTATCCATCACCGCAACCCCAACCCCCTGCCCCAGGTTTGGCGAAGCAGACCAGGCGCCCTCAATGTCGATCTGGTCCAGGTTCCAGCGTTTAGCCGCATCGGCGTAGCCTGGGTTGGTGCCTGATGGAACTGCCAGCAACTCCATTACATAATCCGGCTCCGCCGCCAGCCCGAACTCTTCCCGCAATTGACGGATCCAGTCGATGGTTTCAGCACGCGGGTCGGTACTGCCGGTAACCGAGAAGGCCTGAACCCCGGCTCTGCGTTTCACCTTCCAGGTTTCGGGCCCCAGGGGACGAACAACGGTCATGGCCGAGCTGGCCGTGAGACCGGAAGTCGACATCCGGCTCGCCATGGTCATATTGCCGGTAACAATGGCTTCATCCAGACGAAGAGGTGGCTCTGGCCATGCCACCGGGTCGTTGGCGAGAGCCTGTTGGGGTAAAAGCGTCAGGACATACCGGAACGGACCGCCAGCTTCGGCTGTGATCGTGACCTGATAGTTCCCGGCAGTGGATATACGACCTCCGTTGCTACA
>JAJUHY010000138.1 GCA_029265735.1 Marinobacter segnicrescens
CCGACGCCATTGCGGGGCATGACATCCATGAATACGACGCGCCGGGGGGTCTTGTATTTGGCCAGCCGCTCCTGGCAGAAGGCCAGCAATTCTTCTTCCGTAATTGGCTTGTCGGCTTCGGGGTTGCGTACCACGACGGCAACCACTTCCTCACCCATGCGTTCGGACGGAACGCCGACCACCGCGACTTCAGCCACGGCAGGGTGCCGGGAAATCAGCTCTTCCAGGTCCCTTGGGTAGATGTTGAATCCGCCCCGCAGGATCAGGTCTTTCTTGCGATCGACGATGTAAAGGTACCCATCTTCATCCAGCCGGGCAACATCGCCGGTGTGGAGCCAGCCATTCTGCAGTGCGGCCTGGGTGGCTTCCTCATTTTTGTAATAGCCCGGGGTGATGTTTTCGCCCCGCACCAGCAGCTCACCCACTTCGCCGGTGGGTAAGGGGTTGCCCTGGTCGTCGGCAATGCGCAGTTCAACACCCGGGAAGGCGCGACCGACGGAGCCGGGTTTGACCGGCTCGCCCTTGCGGTGGGCAGACACGGTCGGTGCGGCTTCTGACAGGCCATAGCCTTCGTAGATTTCGGCGTTGAAGCGCTTGCGAAACGCTTCGATCAGGGACACCGGCAGTGGCGCCGATCCGGAGCCTACGGAATCCAGGGACGACAGGTCGTATTCGTCCGCTTCCGGCGCGGTGGTCATGGCGTAGATCATGGCCGGCACTGCGCTGAAGCCGGTGACTTTGTGTTTTTCGATGGCTTCAAACACCGCCCGTATCTCAAATTTGGGCAGGATAACCACACTGCTGCCCCGCAGGAACAGGGTGTTGGCCATGGTAAAGCCATAGATGTGAGCCAGCGGCAGTACGCCGATGGTGGTACCGGGTTCGTCACCGGCTTCGTCGGCCAGCTGCACGGCTGCCGCGGCGTTGCTGTACAGGTTGCGATGGGTCAGCATCACGCCCTTGGGTTGCCCGGTGGTGCCTGACGTATAGAGGATCACGGCCACATCGTCTTCCTTGATATCGGGGATGCGGATTTCCGGGTCGGCGGCGGCCATTAGCGAACACAGGCTTTGGCAGGGAATGCCGGCGTTGGGGCTGGGCTGGTTCTGGGCAATGCCCGCGACCACCAGTTTCGGTGGAGTTTCCATGCCCGAGGTGGCCTGTTCAATAGCGGGCACCAGGCTCTGGCTGGTGATAATGGCGCTGGCACCGGAGGCCTGCAGGATAAAGCCGATTTCCCGGGGATGCAGTACGAACATCACCGGCAACACGATTGCGCCAGCGCGGAGAATGGCCTGGTAGGCAATAAAGACTTCGGGGCTGTTGGGCATGCAGACAACTACCCGGTCCCCGGGTTTCACGCCCAGGTTGTGCAGGCCGTTGGCAAGGCGGTTGGCGCTGTCTTGCAGTTCCTGGTTGGTAACTTCCCGCTCACCGGCGTACAGCATGGTGTATTCGCCAAAGCGTTCGAGGCTCTGTTCCGGCAAATCAGTAAGGATCATTATTATTGTTCCCTGGTTATTGATGAGACGTTTTTCCTGAACGGTACTTTCACCATACATCAAACCCCGAGGGTGACGGAACCTCTGCTGACCATTGTCAGGTTGCCGGTGGCTGTTTTCGCTCCTCCCGAGCCGGCGTTTTCATGCGGGCCATGGGGTAGAGCCCGATCAGGTAGAGCAGGGCCATCAGGATAAAGGCATCCTGATAGCCGGGAAAGGCCGCTGGAATACCCACTGCCGCGGTCCACTGCGTGCCCTCCTGCAGCAGAATCGCCGATACCACGACCCCCAGGGAGCCGCCAAACTGCCGGGCAAAACTGATTAATCCCGTGGCCTGGTTGACCATCTCCTGGGGTACGATACTGACCGCGCCAACAACCACCGGCGGCATGGTCATGGCCAGCCCGACGCGGCCGACGGCGGCCAGCAGGGCGATCAGCATCAGTGAGCTGCCGGGGCGGATTTCGCTGAGAATCAGGCTCGACACGGCGAACATTACCAGGCCAATGGCCACCAGCAGTTTAGGCAATAGCCGGTCGGTGAGGCGTCCGATGACGGGAAACGCCAGCGCCATCGCGACGCCCGAAGGCATCAGCAACATGCCGGCCGCAGAGGCGGATTCCCCCATTCCGGTCTGCACCAGGATCGGCAGCAGGTAGACCGACGCAAACAGGCCGGCGCCGGTCAGTACCGCGACCAGGAAAGCCGGCGTAAACCCGGCATAGCGGAATATTCGCAGGGCCAGCAGCGGGGTGCGACTGCGAAGCTGATGCACGGTAAACGCGATAAACAGCACGGCGGCCGCTGCCAAACCGGCGACCACCGGCAGGCTGGTCCAACCCAGGTGGGGCCCTTCCGACAGTCCCCAGAGCAGCAGGACCATCCAGCCGCTGAGCAGCAACAGGCCAACAACGTCCAGCCGACGGTGAACCTGTGGCGTACTTTGGGGTCGGGAGAGAAAGCTGCGGCCCAGCCAGAATGCGAAAATACAGAAGGGCAGTACGATCAGAAAGACGGCACGCCAGGACCACCAGTCGACCAGCACCCCGCCTGCGACCGGTCCGGCGGATGGCCCGAGCACAACGCCCATGGCGTAGAGCCCGATCGCCTGCCCCCGCTGACTTACCGGAAAGACCGCGTAGAGCATCAGCATGGCAAGGGGCTGTACCATGCCGGCGATTAACCCCTGTACCACCCGCACCAGCACCAGCATGCTGAAATTGACCGCCAGCCCGCCGGCCAGGGCAGCCACCACGAAGATCACCAGCGCGCCCATATAGGTGGTACGGGGGCCGAACCTGTCCACCATCCATATATTCAGCAGCATGCCGATCGCCATGCTCGCCAGGAAGGCGGTCACCAGCCACTGGCCCATGGTGTGGCTTACCGCAAAGGTCTCCATGATGTCAGGCAGCGCCACGTTAACGATGGTGGACGACAGGGACATGGTCATGGTGCCAACCATAACGGTCAGCATGACCCACCATTTATAACGGGATCCGTAGCGTTGCTGAAGTTGCTCGATGGATTCTGGCATTTGGTTGTTGCTTATTGATTACGATGCTAAGCGGATCAGTTTGCCACTAGTTCCACCGTTCGCAAAGTCGCATTAACCGGGATGGGTATTTCAGTTGGCGGCAGCACCAGAGGAAAAGTCGCAATTCGTGACCTGCATCCGCCTGTGCCGGGTTCATCCTCTGCGGGACTCTGATAAATTGAGACATCCCGTAAAAAGGTCCCAAAATAACGACAATTTGCAGTAAGGGGGCAGTATGCAAGAGCGTCGGAGCCGGCAGCGTTTGCCGTCCATCCAGATCAGTGCCCGGGTGGGCATCAGGAAGAAGATGTTCGGAAGGGACTGGCTGACCGTCCGGGTGCTGGATTTTAACGACCGGGGGCTCGCGTTCACCGGGTCTGTTCCATTGAGTCCGGGCGATGAGTTTCAGATGAGCTTGCGACTGACCACCGAAACCGGTGACTTTGTGGTGGAGAAAGCGCTGGCCGAGATCGTCAATGTCCGTGAGCTGGGTGGCCGACAGATCTACGGGGTGCGCTTCCGCGACGACAACTCCGACGCCGTGACCGACAGCCTGATCCGGATCGAAGGCATCATCCGTCGCTATAAAGAACTGACCTCCCGGATTTATCGTCACCGGGAAGCGCAGGAGGCGGCCGCACTGAAAGCCGACGCTGCCGGGCTTTAGTCCGGCAGCGCCACGTCAGATGAAGCCTCTCCAGTTAACGCTGTCGGCTGGCCTAGACCCGGAACCGGCCTACCTGCTCCGTCAGTTTTTGAGCATGGCCGGCCATGGTCTCGCTGAGGGTACTCAATTCGGCAGAGCGGCTGTCGCTCTCGTGGGCCAGCTCGTTAATATCCGTGATATTGCGGTTGATCTCATCGATCACCTGGGTCTGCTGCTCGGTCGCAGAGGCTACGCTGGAGTTGACGTCGGTCAGATCATTCATGGCCTGCAGGATGGATGACAACTCCGTCTCTGCATCGGCGGCCAGCTTCTCCGTGGCCACCGCCTGCTGGCTGCCGGTTTCCATCACCGACACAATATCTGCGACTCCGGACTGCAGGGCGCCAATCATCTCCTGAATGTTTTCAGTGGATTGCCGGGTTCTCTGGGCGAGCGTGCGCACCTCATCCGCAACCACCGCAAACCCCCGCCCCTGCTCTCCGGCACGGGCCGCCTCGATAGCAGCATTCAGGGCCAGCAGGTTGGTCTGTTCTGCGACGCCCCGGATCACATCCAGAACCGTCGCGATGTTGTCCGAGTCGGCCGACAGTTTGCGAATGACTTCTACCGCGCGATTGATCTGCTGCGCCAGAACGCGCACCTGATCCCCGGATTCGCCAACGATATTGCCGCCCGTACGGGCGTTCCCCTGGGCGGTACGGGTCGCTTCTGCAGCCCGTGAGGCGTTGCCAGCAACTTCTTCTACCGCGCTTTGCATCTCGTTGATGGCTGTCGCGACCATGTCAATGGATTCGGTCTGGCGGGAGACGCCGTCGCGGTTGTCATTGGCAGACTGCTGCAACTGACCGGCGCCGGTGGACAGGTGCTCTGACAGCGCCTGAATGGTTCGGATCATGCTCTGCAGGTTCGCGAGCACGGCGTTGAACGATTGCGCCAGCTGGCCCAGATCGTCGTTGTTCTCCACCGGCACCCGCTGGGTCAGGTCTCCTTCCCCCTGGGCAATGGCGTCCAGCTGGGTCCGCAGGGTGCGAATAGAGGCGATGGTCAGGCGCAGGGTAAAGACAAACACCAGTATCGCCAGCACCAGCGCCGCCAGCGTGACGACAATCGTAATGGTTACCGCCTGGGCACCTTCCGCTGACGCGTCTGCGGCCCGGTCCCGGGCAAGCTGGTCGGCCAACTGGCCGGTGCGATCGAAATAGCCGCGAATGGTGTCGAAGTGATCGTCGGTCTCAGCGCTGATCAGCTCCCGGGCGCCATAGGTATCGCCAATTTCCGCCCGGGCCAGGGCGGCTTCGGCGGAGGTCCGCCATTGTGTGAAGGTTGCCTCGAAGCCTTCCATCTCGGTGTCGAATCCGGTTCCGGACAGTCTCTGCTGGGCATCCAGAATGCGGGCCCGGGCCTGATCGGCGTTTTCGTGGAACTCTGCCAGCAGGTCGTCTGCCGTGCGGTTGCTCTCCCGGGCCCGGATATACCCGTTCTGTGCCACCAGGGCCTGGTACAGGTCCCGGTCGCCGTTGAGAATTTCGCTGGAAGCTGGCAGCAGATTTTCTGCCAGAAAGTCCGTGTCTGACACCAGGTTGCGGGCCGTGATGACACTGAGAATCCCCAGCATGATCACGGCGGTGGCGGTGATAACAAACGGGAGAGCGATGCGGGTACGGAACCCCAAAGCGTTACCGATGGCCATGGCATACTCCGACTATGAATAATTTTTAATTATTATTCAGAGAGTATAACCAGAAAGGTGTGTTTTAAAACGATTCAGGGTTTGATCTGAGTCTATTTATGTATCAATAGGTAAGCGTTTGTCCTCTGGTTATCAGCCGGTTCGCCCGGAGCCCTCCCGGATTACCGAACACTACCCACGATGATCCGCCACAAAAGGGTTGGTCCGCCGCTCGTGGCCGAAGGTGGACATGGGGCCATGACCGGGTACGAACTGAACGTCATCACCTAACGGAAAGAGCTTCTCGCGG
>JAJUHY010000300.1 GCA_029265735.1 Marinobacter segnicrescens
ACCTCGGGCATGCGCGCCGACACCTACACGGTGGCCGTGCGTACCGGCGAAGCCGGACACAAGGGCATCTCGCTGTTGGTGATTGACCGGGATACCCCGGGATTCACCCGTACGCCCCTGGACCGGAAGATGGGCTGGTGGTGCTCCGACACCGCCACGCTCTATTTCGACAACTGCCGGGTTCCGGTAGGTAACCTGCTGGGCGAGGAGAATCACGGTTCGAAGATGATCATGAATAACTTCAACTTCGAACGCATCTTCATGGCTGCCGGCTGCATCGCTTTTGCCCGGGCCTGCTTTGATGAAGTGGTTGAATACGCCCGTCAGCGCCAGACCTTCGGCCGTGCACTGATTGAGCACCAGGTGGTCCGTCACAAGCTGGCCGACATGCACATGAAAATCGAGGCGAGTCAGGCCTATCTGGAAAAGCTTGCATGGCGTATCGAGCAGGGTGAGAACCCGGTTGCCGACGTTTGCCTGCTGAAAAACCAGAGCACTTTGACCATGGAATATTGCGCCCGGGAAGCGGTGCAGACTCTGGGCGGCGCCGGCTTCCTGAGGGGGCCGAAATCTGAACGTATCTACCGCGAAGTGCGGGTGAACGCCATTGGTGGCGGGGCCGAGGAAATCATGCGTGACCTGGCATCCCGGCAGCTTGGCCTGTAAGGGCTCCACTACAAACGACATCAGTTATTCGAGGTTGAAATGACAGACAAGATTATCAAGATCGGTGGAGCATCCGGTTACTGGGGCGACACGGCGCTGGGGCCCAAGCAGCTGATCAGCTACGGCGAGGTGGATTACCTGATTCTGGACTATCTCGCGGAAATCACCATGTCCATTCTGGCCAAGGCCCATTCCCGCGATCCCGATGCCGGCTATGCGACGGATTTTATTGATCGGGTCATGAAGCCCTGGATCCGGGAAATCGCCGACAAGCGCATCAAGATTATCGCCAACGCAGGCGGGGTTAACGTTGAAGCCTGTCGCCGGGCACTGGAAGCCGTCGCCGCCGAAGCCGGTGTCAGCCTGAAGATCGGCACCGTTGAAGGCGATAACCTTCTCAGCCGGGCGGATGAGCTGCGGGCTGCGGGCCTGAAAGAGATGTCTACCGGCACCACCATGCCGGAGCGGGTGATGAGCCTGAACGCCTACCTGGGCGCCTTCCCCATTGCGGCGGCACTGGATGCTGGCGCTGACATCGTAATCACCGGTCGCTGCGTCGACAGCGCGCTGGCGGTGGGTGCGTTAATCCATGAGTTTGACTGGAAGCCGGAAGACTATGATCTGCTGGCGGCGGGCGGACTGGTGGGGCACCTGCTTGAGTGCGGTGCGCAGACCAGTGGCGGTAACTTTACGGACTGGGAAGACACCCAGGAAGGCTGGGAAAACACCGGCTTCCCCATCGCAGAGGTTTCTTCCGATGGCAGCTTCGTGCTGACCAAGCCGCCCGAGACCGGTGGTCTGGTATCGGTACTCACCGCCAGCGAGCAGATGCTGTACGAAATCGGCGATGCCACCAGCTACATCCTGCCCGATGTGATCTGTGACTTTACCCAGGTGCGCATGGAGCAGGTGGGCACCAACCGGGTGCTGATCAACGGAGCCAAAGGCCGCGAGCCGACCCCCTCCTACAAAGTGTGCGCCACTTATATGGGCGGGTTCACCTGCATCGGCGCCTTTGCCATTGTTGGTCGTGACGCCGCTGCCAAGGCCCGCCGCATGGGCGAGGCGATCCGCAACCGCACGTCCGCCATGCTGGAAGAAGAGGGACTGCCGCCCTTTACCAAGACGGACCTGCAGATTGTTGGCGCGGAGTCCATGTTTGGTGATAACGCCAGCGCCGAAGCGCGGGAAGCCCGGGAAGTGGTGCTGCGGCTGGGCGTCCATCACCCCCGCAAGGAAGGTGTTGAAATCTTCTCAAAAGAATTCGTTGGTGCCGGGCTGTCCATGTCGCCGGGTGTTACCGGCATTATTCCGGGGCGTCCGCGGCCAAGCCCGGTGGTCAGCCTGTTTTCCACTCTGATTGACAAGGACCAGGTGCCGGTCACCGTTCGGGTAAACGGCGAGGAAGTTGCGCTGCCCCTGGCCTGCCTGCGTGGGGAGGGCCGTTCCGGAGTGGCGACTTCAGAAGACGCACCCAGCCTGCCGGAAGGCCGCACGGTGGCGGTGTCGCTGCTTGACCTGGCGGTCGCTCGCAGTGGTGACAAGGGCAACTACGCCAATATTGGCGTGGTGGCGCGGGATCCCCGTTACTTCGATGTGATTCGCGCAGCGCTGACGCCGGAGCGGGTCAAGGAAACCTTCCGCGGACTGACTCGTGGCAACGTAACCGCTTATCCACTGCCTGGAATCAGCGGCATCAACTTCCTGCTGGAAGACTCACTGGATGGCGGTGGCGTCAGTTCACTGCATCTGGATGCCCAGGGCAAAACCTACTCTCAGGTTCTGCTGGAGCTGGATATTCCGGTGCCCCAGCAGGATGCCCGCAACTGGGGTCTGATCTGATCCATCCGACGGTGGACAGAGGTCCCCGTCGGAGCAAAAACAACAACGAGGTAGCATTATGGTATTGAAAACACTGACCCGGACCGTCCTGGCTACCGTTCTGTCAGCGGGTCTGATCGCCGGGCAGGCGCAGGCCCGTCAGCTGACCTACGCCATGGGCTTTCCGCCCAAGTCGGACTCGGACATCGCCGGACAGAACTTTGCTAAAACCGTCGAGGAACTGACCAATGGTGAGCTCACGGTTAAAGTCTTCCCGCTGTCGCTGCTCAACTTCGCCGAAAACTTCCGGTGGCGTTCGGGATGGCATGGCGGACATGGGCTACGTACTGACGCCGTACTTCCCTAACCAGTTTCCTCATATGAACCTGGTGGCGGAAGCGTCCATGCTGATCAACCTGATGGATGAATCGCTGGAGAACCGGGAAGGGTACGCCTACGTGGGCGCCATGGCCGAGCTTGTGTTCCTGAACTGCCCGGAATGTCTGGCGGACATGGAGAAGCAGAACCACGTCATGAATAGTGTCCCGTCTGGTTAATTCGTTGACCTACTGCGTGACGCTGGGGCCTCTGGCCAAGGCGCC
>JAJUHY010000358.1 GCA_029265735.1 Marinobacter segnicrescens
AGAATCGCGCCCAGGAGGCGATTCGTTTTGCGCTCTCCATGCCGCACGGGGGCTACAACGTCTACGCCGTAGGCCAGAACGGCCTGGGCAAGCGTACTATGCTGCTCCGCTACCTGGCCCACCATTCTGAGGACGAGCACAGCTTCTACGACTGGTGTTACGTGGCCAATTTTGAAGACCCGCGGGTGCCGCGCGTGTTGCGATTGCCGGCCGGGCAGGGGGCGAGCCTGAAGCAGGATATGGAAAAGCTGATGGCACGGCTGGCTAAAATGATTCCGCAGACCTTCGACAGCGAACAGTTTCTTGAACGGGCGGAACAGCTTAAGGGCGAATATGGCAAGAAACAGGAAGAGGCCCTTGAGCGCCTGGCCAGTCAGGCCAAACGCCGGAAGATAAGCCTGACCCTGACTACCCCGGGAGGCTATCGGCTGGTTGCCATGAAAGGGGATGAGCCCCATACCGCCGAAACCTTTGCCGAGTTAACGGAAAGCCAGCGGGACCGGTTCGAAAACGATATCGACAAGCTGGAGAAAAAGCTGCGTCAGACCATCCGCAAGATCGCGGACTGGGAGCAGGAATATGTGGAGAAGCAGCAGGCCCTGAATCAGGAAACGCTGGAAGCGCTCTCCGGCCAGCAACTTGATGAGCTCATTGCCCGCTACCAGAGCCTGCCGGATGTTGTGCGGTATCTGGAAGCGGTACGGGCAGACCTGGCAGATAGCCTCGATATTTTTCTTGATGACAGCGAAGAGCAGGCTGCCATCGCGTATGCGTCGCTGGACAAGAAAATGCCACGGCGCTATCTGGTTAACCTGTTGGTGCATCAGAAAACGGATGAAGTGCCGGTGGTGGTGGAGGACAACCCCACCTATCACAATCTGTTCGGTTATGTTGAGAACGTGACCTACAAGGGTACGGTTTTTACCGATTATTCCCTGATCCGCCCCGGCAGTCTCCATCGGGCCAATGGCGGCTACCTGTTGATGGATGCCATCAAGGTCCTGGAGCAGCCCTTCGTCTGGGATGCGCTCAAGCGGGCATTGCGCAGCAAGGAAATCACCATCAATTCCCTGGAGCGGGAACTGACTTTTTCGGGCACGATTTCACTGGAGCCTGAAGCCATCCCGCTGGATGTGAAGATTGTGCTGTTCGGCGACCGGGAAACCTGGTTACTGCTGCAGGAATACGATCCCGAGTTCGGCGAACTGTTCCGTATTACTGCAGACTTTGAGAACGAAATGTGTCGCACCCCTGAAAGCCAGGTGCTTTACGCCAAGTTTATTGCCAGTCTGGTGCATGAAAAGGATCTGCTCCACTGTGATCGTAAAGCAGTGGCCCGGATTATCGAACATAGTTCCCGCATGGCGGAGCATCAGGCCCGGTTGTCTCTTCACGCTGCCGATATCGCCAATCTCTTGCGGGAGTCCGACTACTGGGCCCGCCAGGCCGGGGCCCGGGTGATTCAGGCAGCACACGTAGAGCAGGCGCTGGTCAGTGCCCGCTACCGCAGCAGCCGGCTGCGGGATCAGTTCTATGACTCGATCCGGGATGGTTCCACCCTGGTGAGTACCCAGGGCAAGCGGATCGGACAGGTCAATGCCCTGTCTGTACT
>JAJUHY010000092.1 GCA_029265735.1 Marinobacter segnicrescens
AAAATTTAAGGGACGCAAGTTTAAGCCTGCGCCCACGGCCAGTCAAGATGACTGATGCCTTTTTAACCACCCCGGGATCCGTAGTTCCCGGGGGGCTACCGACCAGGCTACTCGCCCCGGTTCAGTTCTGCGCTCAGCGCCTCAACCACATCTTCAGCGGTTACGCCCTGCTCTTCGAGCTCCCGCTTACGACGCCGCTCGGCGTGATAAGCTAGACCAGTACCGGCAGGAATTAGACGACCTACCACCACGTTCTCTTTCAGACCACGCAGGTAATCGCGTTTACCGGTGACCGCGCCTTCGGTAAGTACACGGGTTGTCTCCTGGAACGACGCTGCCGAGATGAATGACTCAGTGGCCAGAGAAGCCTTGGTAATACCCAGCAACTGACGCTCACCCTTCGCGGGCTGCTTATCAGCAGCGATGGCCTTCTCATTCTCTTCCAGGAACTGGTGATATTCCACCTGATCTCCCACCAGCAGCGAGGTTTCCCCGGCATCGGTGATTTCGACCTTACGCAGCATCTGACGAACGATAACTTCGATGTGTTTATCGTTGATGACAACACCCTGCAGACGGTATACGTCCTGAATTTCGTTGGTGATGTACTTCGCCAGTTCTACGACGCCGAGCAGACGCAGGATGTCATGCGGATTGGATGGGCCATCGGAAATGACCTCCCCCTTCTCCACCGTTTCACCCTCAAACACGTTGAGCTGACGCCACTTGGGAATCAGAACCTCGTACGGATCACCGTCCTGCGGGGTGATAATCAGGCGCTTCTTGCCTTTGGTCTCCTTGCCGAAAGACACCATGCCGGTGATTTCCGCCAGAATGGCCGGCTCTTTCGGACGACGGGCCTCGAACAGGTCCGCCACTCGCGGCAGACCCCCGGTGATGTCACGGGTCTTGGAGCTTTCCTGGGGAATCCGGGCGACAACATCACCCACTTCAACCTTGGCACCATCAGCCAGCGTAACCAACGCGTCCGCAGGCAGGAAGTAGTGCGCAGGCGCCCCACCCGGCAGGGTCACGGCTTCCCCGTTCTCATCCAGAAGCTCAATAGCCGGACGCAGGTCCTTGCCCGCAGCCGGACGATCTTTGGGATCGATCACCTGAATGGTTGACAGGCCAGTGAGCTCATCGGTCTGGGTGCGAACCGTAATACCCTGGTCCATGCCCACGAACTTCGCCGTACCGACGGCGTCTGCGATGATCGGGTGGGTATGAGGGTCCCACTTGGCGACTACAGTGCCAGCGTCCACCTTATCGCCGTGCTTCACCGACAACATGGCACCGTACGGCAGTTTATACCACTCCCGCTCCCGACCCTGTTCGTCCGCCACAGCCAGCGCCGATGAACGTGACACAACCACCAGCGTGCCGTCCTTCTTTTCGATGGACTTCATGTTATGCAGACGGATCTCGCCGCCATGCTTGACCTGAATGCTGTCTACGGCAGACGCCCGGCTCGCCGCACCACCGATGTGGAACGTACGCATGGTCAGCTGGGTACCCGGCTCACCGATGGACTGTGCCGCGATAACACCTACCGCCTCGCCCACGTTCACCAGATGACCACGGGCCAGATCACGGCCGTAACACTTCGCACACACGCCATGACGAGCTTCACAGGTAATGGTGGAACGTACCCATACCTCGTCAACACCGGCGCGCTCGATGGCTTCGATGGTTTTCTCATCCAGCAGAGTGCCTGCCGGAACCACCGCATTTTCCTTATCGGTCGGGGTAAAGGCATCCCGGGCCGTGACACGACCCAGTACGCGATCACCAAGAGGCACCACGACGTCACCGCCTTCAATGTGCGGCGTCATCAGCAGACCTTCCTCGGTACCACAGTCGGTCTCGGTAACCACCAGGTCCTGGGAAACGTCAACCAGACGACGGGTCAGGTAACCTGAGTTCGCCGTCTTGAGCGCCGTATCCGCCAGACCCTTACGAGCACCGTGAGTGGAGATAAAGTACTGAAGTACGTTCAGTCCTTCACGGAAGTTCGCAGTAATCGGTGTCTCGATGATGGAACCATCCGGCTTCGCCATCAGGCCCCGCATACCCGCCAGCTGACGGATCTGGGCGGGGGAACCCCGGGCGCCGGAGTCGGCCATCATATAGACCGAGTTGAACGACTCCTGCATCTCCGGCTCGCCGTTTTCGTCAAAGACCGGGTTGCCATCGGCATCAACCACCTGCTCCTGGGAGAGGCGATCCATCATCGCCTTGGAGACCTTGTCGTTCGCCCGGGACCAGATGTCGATAACCTTGTTGTACTTCTCACCCTGAGTCAGCAGACCAGAGGCGAACTGGGACTCGATCTCTTTCACTTCCTCGGTCGCCGCGTCCACAAGCTCGTACTTCTCGGGAGGAATCTCGAAGTCGTTAAAGCCAATGGAAATGCCGGATACCGTGGCGTAATGGAAACCCATGTACATCAGCTGGTCGGCGAAAATAACGGTCTCTTTCAGACCGGCGACCCGATAGCAACTGTTAATCAGGTTGGAGATGGCCTTCTTGGTCATCGGACGGTTGACGATTTCGTAGGGCAGGCCGTCCGGTACGATATCAAACAGCAGCGCACGACCAACGACAGTATCGACAATCACACTCTCAGTCTTGAGCTCATGATCCTCGTCGTAGGTGACTTCGTCGACCCGAACACGAATTTTTGCCTGCAGGTCAATGGCACCTGCACCGTACGCGCGGTGAACTTCTTTGACGTCCGCAAACACCCGTCCTTCACCACGAGCGTTCTTGCGCTCACGGGTCATATAGTACAGGCCAAGAACGACGTCCTGAGACGGCACAATGATGGGCTCACCGTTAGCGGGCGAGAGCACGTTGTTGGTGGACATCATCAGCGCACGGGCTTCGAGCTGGGCTTCCAGGGTCAGCGGTACGTGGACCGCCATCTGGTCACCGTCGAAGTCGGCGTTGAAGGCGGAACACACCAGCGGGTGCAGCTGAATGGCCTTACCTTCGATCAGGGTCGGCTCGAACGCCTGGATACCCAGACGGTGCAGTGTCGGCGCCCGGTTCAGCAGGATCGGGTGCTCGCGGATAACCTCATCCAGGATGTCCCAGACTACGCCTTCTTCCCGCTCGACCATCTTCTTGGCAGCCTTGATCGTGGTTGCCAGGCCACGATGCTCCAGCTTGGAGAAGATAAACGGCTTGAACAGCTCCAGCGCCATCTTTTTGGGCAGACCGCACTGGTGCAGGCGCAGGTAGGGCCCGACCACGATTACGGAACGACCGGAATAGTCCACCCGCTTACCCAGCAGGTTCTGACGGAAGCGGCCCTGCTTACCTTTGATCATGTCAGCAAGGGACTTCAGCGGACGCTTATTAGTGCCAGTGATGGCACGGCCGCGACGTCCGTTATCCAGCAGTGCGTCAACCGCCTCCTGAAGCATACGCTTTTCGTTGCGCACGATAATATCCGGTGCACTCAGTTCCAGAAGACGCTTCAAACGGTTGTTACGGTTGATAACCCGACGGTAGAGATCGTTCAGATCCGAGGTCGCAAAACGGCCGCCGTCCAACGGAACAAGCGGACGCAGATCAGGCGGCAGTACCGGCAGTACGGTCATGACCATGTCGCCCGGACGGTTGCCGGAATACAGGAATGCTTCAAGAATTTTCAGCCGTTTGGTGAATTTCTTGATCTTCGTTTCGGAATTGGTCTGGGGGATTTCTTCCCGCAGCAGATCAACTTCTGCCTGCAGGTCGATATCTTCCAGCAGCATCTTGATCGCTTCGGCACCCATACGGGCGTCGAACTCATCACCGAACTCCTCAAGCGCCTCATAGTACTGCTCATCATTCAGCAGCTGGCCGCGCTCCAGGGTAGTCATGCCCGGGTCGATCACAATGAAGGACTCGAAGTACAGGACCCGCTCGATATCACGCAGAGTCATATCCAGCATCATCCCGATACGGGACGGCAGTGACTTGAGGAACCAGATATGGGCAACCGGGCTGGCCAGCTCAATGTGAGCCATCCGCTCACGACGGACGCTGGCCAGGGCCACTTCAACCCCGCACTTCTCGCAGATCACACCACGATGCTTGAGCCGCTTATATTTGCCGCACAGACACTCGTAATCCTTGACCGGGCCAAAAATCTTGGCGCAGAACAGACCGTCACGCTCTGGTTTGAAGGTACGGTAGTTGATTGTCTCGGGCTTTTTCACTTCCCCGAAAGACCAGGAGCGGATCATGTCCGGTGACGCCAGTCCAATGCGAATGGCGTCAAATTCCTTACTCTGATTCTGGCTTTTGAGAAGATTCAATAAATCTTTCATCAGTAACAGCTCCGGATGGCGTTAATCTCGGGCGGGCACCGGGGTGCCCGCTCACGCTGCCAAAAAACGATTCGGCTTACTCGGATTCCAGCTCGATGTCGATACCCAGCGAGCGGATCTCCTTGACAAGAACATTGAAGGACTCGGGCATACCCGGCTCCATCCGGTGGTCGCCATCGACGATGTTCTTGTACATTTTGGTACGGCCATTCACGTCATCAGACTTGACGGTGAGCATTTCCTGCAGCGTATAAGCCGCGCCGTAGGCTTCCAGCGCCCAGACTTCCATCTCACCGAACCGCTGGCCACCGAACTGCGCCTTACCACCCAGCGGCTGTTGGGTAACAAGACTGTAGGAACCGGTGGACCGGGCGTGCATTTTGTCGTCGACCAGGTGGTTCAGCTTCAGCATGTACATATAGCCAACCGTTACCCGACGATCAAACTTATCCCCGGTGCGGCCATCGTACAGGGTGATCTGGCCGCTGGTATCCATATCAGCAAGTTCCAGCATGTACTTGACCTCGGCCTCCTCGGCCCCGTCGAATACGGCGGTGGCCATGGGGACCCCATCGCGCAGGTTATTGGCCAGCTGGATAATCTCATCATCGCTGAGGCTGTCCAGATCTGCACCCGGCACTTCATCGCTGTGGTTGTAGATCTTGTCCAGCAACTCACGAATCTCAGCTACCTTGCGCTGCTCTTCCAGCATGCGCTCGATCTTGCGACCCAGGCCTTTGGAGGCTGCACCCAGGTGAGTTTCCAGCACCTGCCCTACGTTCATCCGCGACGGAACACCCAGCGGGTTGAGTACGATATCAACCGGATTGCCATCCTCATCGTACGGCATGTCCTCTACAGGCATAACCGCGGAGACAACCCCCTTGTTACCGTGACGGCCGGCCATCTTGTCGCCCGGCTGAATCCGGCGCTTGATAGCCAGATAAACCTTGACGATTTTCAGCACACCGGGAGCCAGGTCATCGCCCTGCTGAAGCTTCCGCCTCTTGTCTTCAAACCGCTCCTCGTGCTCTTTCTTCCGGTCTTCCAGGCTTTGCTCGGATTTCTCAAGCAGCTCATTCAGCGACTCGTCCTTCATCCGCAGCTTGAACCACTGATCCCGGTCCAGCCCCTTGAGATAGTCTTCCTCGAGGATAGCCCCTTTCTTCAGACCCGGGCCGCTGATAACTTCGTGGCCCTTGAGCGACGCCGTGAGACGCTCAAAGGTGGCACCTTCAACGATACGGTACTCGTCCTTCAGGTCCTTGCGATACTGGTTGAGTTGCGCCTGCTCAATGGCCAGGGCACGCTCATCCTTCTCAATGCCATCGCGAGTGAACACCTGCACATCGATGACGGTACCGCGGGTGCCGGCAGAGACCCGTGCAGATGTATCTTTTACGTCCGACGCCTTCTCGCCGAAGATCGCCCTCAGCAGTTTCTCTTCCGGTGTCAGCTGGGTCTCACCTTTCGGCGTTACCTTACCTACCAGAATGTCCCCCGGGCCGACTTCGGCACCGATGTATACGATGCCGGACTCGTCCAGTTTCGCCAGCGCACTCTCACCGACGTTGGGAATATCAGCGGTGATTTCCTCGCTGCCGAGCTTGGTGTCCCGGGCTACGCAGGTCAGCTCCTGAATATGGATACTGGTGAAGCGATCCTCCTGAACCACCTTCTCGGAGATCAGGATGGAGTCCTCAAAGTTGTAACCGTTCCAGGGCATGAATGCGATGCGCATGTTCTGACCCAGTGCCAGCTCACCCAGGTCAACCGAAGGTCCGTCAGCCAGTATGTCTCCCCGAGCAACCACATCGCCCTGGTTCACAATGGAACGCTGGTTGATGCAGGTGTTCTGGTTAGAGCGGGTGTACTTGGTGAGGTTATAGATATCCACACCAGCATCACCGGCTTCGGTCTCATCATCATGGACACGGACGACAATACGGGCTGCATCCACATCCTCGATAACACCACCGCGACGTGCCGTTACACAGACACCAGAGTCCTGGGCCACAGTCCGCTCGAGACCGGTACCTACCACCGGCTTGTCTGCGCGCAGGGTCGGCACGGCCTGGCGCTGCATGTTCGATCCCATCAGCGCACGGTTGGCGTCATCGTGCTCCAGGAATGGAATCAGGGATGCAGCGACCGAAACCACCTGACGGGGCGAAACGTCCATAAAGTTGACGTTTTCCGGCGGTGTAACGGTAAATTCGTTCAGGTGACGCACGGTCACCAGCTCATCCGCCAGACGGCCATCCTCGGTCATGGCCGCACTGGCCTGAGCAATAACATAGTTGCTCTCTTCAATGGCCGACAGGTAGACGATCTCGTCTGTTACCTTGCCGTCAATAACTTTCCGATACGGGCTCTCAAGGAAACCGTAGGAGTTGGTACGGGCATAGGTCGCCAGTGAGTTGATCAGACCGATGTTCGGACCTTCCGGCGTCTCGATCGGACAAACGCGACCATAGTGGGTCGGATGGACGTCACGGACTTCAAATCCGGCCCGCTCGCGGGTCAGACCTCCCGGGCCAAGGGCCGACAGACGGCGCTTGTGGGTGATCTCGGAGAGCGGATTGGTCTGGTCCATGAACTGCGACAGCTGGCTCGAGCCAAAGAACTCCTTGACCACGGCCGAAACCGGCTTGGAGTTGATCAGGTCGTGCGGCATCAGGCTGTCGACTTCCTGCAGACTCATGCGCTCCTTGATGGCGCGCTCCATCCGCACCAGGCCGACCCGGTACTGGTTCTCGAGCAGTTCGCCGACGGCGCGCACCCGGCGGTTGCCGAGGTGGTCGATA
>JAJUHY010000014.1 GCA_029265735.1 Marinobacter segnicrescens
CCGATACCTCCGGGTTCGCCTATCTTTGGCCGGCCGTGACCAGCGCCTTCCTGTGGCTGGTACTGTGCCCGGTACTGGACAAACTGAACCTGAAATTCGGCTGAATCAATCTCCATCGGACCGGACGCCATGGCAAAAACGCTTATCCTTGCTTCGGCCTCGCCCCGGCGAGCTGATCTCTTGCGTCAGCTCGGACTTTCCTTTGCAGTTCACCCCGTAGCGATCGACGAAACCCCCATCTCCGGAGAAACCCCCGCAGATTATGTTCGTCGCCTTGCGTCAGAGAAGGCCGCGGCCGGATTTGAAGCGGTCGGCGCACCGGATGCCCTGGTGCTGGGCTCGGACACAACCGTGGTGCTGGACGGGCAGATCCTCGGTAAACCCTCGGACCCCACGGCCGCAATGGCCATGCTCGGGGCGCTCTCAGGTCGTACGCATCAGGTTATGACTGGTATTGCCCTGGCGTCAGCGGAAGCAACCGAGACGGTGGTCAGTATCGCCGATGTCACCTTCCGCCATCTCGGAAAAAACGAAATTCAGGCCTACTGCGAAACCGGCGAACCCATGGATAAGGCAGGCGGTTATGGTATACAGGGTAGAGGTGGCGCTTTTGTCACCTCTATCACCGGAAGCTATAGCGCGGTGGTGGGGCTGCCTCTGGATCGGACCGCTGTGCTGCTGGAGCGCTTTGGATTACCCGTGTGGAGCTTCTGGACGGCAGTGCCACGGGACTGCTGATCCGCTGGACATCCGGTTCGGAAAACCCTCGGGTTGGCGGGACCGGTCCATAACAACAGGGAGAATGACATGACTGAAGAAATCCTGATCAACGTTACGCCGGTGGAGACCCGGGTTGCACTGGTTGAGAACGGGATGCTTCAGGAAGCCTATGTCGAGCGGAGCACCCGCCGGGGCATCGTTGGCAATATCTTCAAGGGCAAGGTGGTGCGGGTTCTTCCCGGCATGGAGGCGGCTTTTGTCGATATCGGGCTGGAGCGGGCTGCGTTCATCCACGTTTCAGATGTGATGCCTGCAAACGCCGATAGCGAGCCCGCCGAGGCTGGAGGTGGCCCGCGGACGGTACCCGATATCCGTACCCTGTTGCGGGAAGGCCAGTCACTGGTGGTGCAGGTGACCAAGGATCCCATTGGGACCAAAGGTGCCCGTCTGACGACCCAGCTCTCCATCCCCTCCCGTTATCTGGTGTTTATGCCTGACGTTCACCATATTGGTATTTCTCAGCGTATCGAGGATGAAGAAGAGCGGGCCCGCCTGAAGGGCATTCGGGAAGAAGCGATCCGGAAGCAGGACGACTGCGCCGGGGGCTTTATTATCCGTACCGCTGCGGAAGGGGTGTGCGAAGAGGATCTGCTGGCGGACATGGCGTACCTCCAGCGCCTGAGCCAGTCCATTACCGGTCGCATCGAACACGTCAAGGCGCCATCGGTGATCTATCAGGATCTGCCCCTGTTTATCCGCACCATCCGGGACCTGATACGTCCCCAGACCGAAAAGGTGCGCATTGACTCCCGGGAGAGCTATCAGCGGGTGATGGAGTTTGTGCGGGAGTTTGTAACGGAGTTCGAGAGCCGGGTGGAGTACTACCCGGGCGAGCGGCCGATTTTTGATCTCTATAGCGTCGAAGACGAAATCCAGAGGGCACTTAGCCGGAAGGTGCAGCTCAAGTCTGGTGGCTATGTGATTATCGACCAGACGGAAGCGATGACCACCATTGATGTCAATACGGGCGCCTTTGTTGGTCATCGCAATCTGGAAGAAACCATCTTCAAGACCAACCTGGAGGCGGCCCGGGCGATCAGTCGCCAGCTGCGCCTGCGCAATCTTGGCGGCATTATTATTATCGACTTTATTGATATGGAAGATGCTGAGCATCGGCGTCAGGTTCTGCGCATGCTGGAAAAGATGCTGGAGCGGGACCATGCCAGGACCAAGATCACCGGCGTCTCTGAGCTGGGTCTGGTGGAAATGACCCGCAAGCGGACCACGGAGAGTCTGGGACAGATTCTGTGCGAGCCTTGCCCTATCTGCGACGGCCGGGGCTTTCTGAAAACTGCGGAAACCGTGTGCTACGAGGTATTCCGGGAAATCCTCAGAATCAATCGTGCGTACGATGCGGAAAGTTACCTGGTAATGGCGTCCCAGAAGGTCGTTGACCGTCTGCTGGATGAAGAAGCCGATAATGTGGCCGATCTGGAAACCTTCATCGAAAAGTCCATCCGTTTCCAGGTTGAGCCCTTCTACAGCCAGGAACAATACGATGTGGTGCTACTCTGACCACCATGGGCCCGTCGCAATCTGCTGCTCCTGAACCCGGCGCGGGAGCTTCCGGACACCGGAAACCCCATCTTATCCGTCTGCTCCTGTGGACGCTGATATGGCTGTGCATCGGGTTCCTGCTGGTCGTGGCGCTGCTTGCCAGCTGGGCCCGGTATACCGCGGAGCAGATTGACCAATACCGACCTCAGCTTGAAGCACTGCTCAGTGACCGGCTCGGACAGAGTGTTCGTATTGATGCCCTATCGGCCAGCTGGGATGGTCCGGACCCGGTGCTGCAGGCGGAGGGAGTGACGATCGCACACCGGGACGCGCCTCAGCAGGATGCCGTTTCCCTGCAGCACCTGTTGCTGCGTCTTGACGGACCCAGGTCTCTGCTGCGGGCCCGACTGGTATTCCAGCGTATGGAAGCTGATGGCCTGGATCTGGTGCTGGTCCAGCATGACGACGGCCACCTTTCCGTTGAAGGGCTGACGCTACCTGAGCCTGGGCCCGGGCTCACTGACGAGGCGCTGACCAACGAACAGTGGCTCGACCCCAGGCGCTGGCTCAATGAACTCTCTGGCCGCATCGCCAATCCCCATGTGCAGCTCACCCACGTAACCGTCGGCGTGCAGACTCCCGATGCCGATATCACGTTTGTCGATATTCCCCAGCTTGAACTGGCCTACGAGAACCAGCAGATTTCCGCCTCCGGACGGGCCATGCGGCAGGGTACGCTGGAGCAACTGGCCACCTTTGTGGTGCGGGGCCGGAATCTGTTTGACGGGCGCTTCACCGGGCAGGTCTGGGCTGAGCTGACTCCCGGCGGCCTGTTGGAAGGCATTGCCCGGGGTCTGACCTGGCGGGGCTTTGAGATCGATGAGCTGGATGCCCGCGCCAGGGCCTGGCTGACGTTCAGTGACGGACAGCTCGACCGGCTCAACGGTGATCTGCAGGTTGATGAGATACAGTTGCAGAACGAGCTGGAAGGGCTGTCTCCGCTGCGGAATGTCTCCGCGAGGATCGGCTGGCGGCGAACAGACGGGGGCGGCAGCGTCCATATTGACGACTTGCAGTGGTCCTGGCAGGACGATCAGGTGACCGGCATGGCGGTGCGGGCTGAGTATGATCGCCTGACTCTGCAGCTGCAGGCGCCGCAATTGGCGATAGGCCCTCTGGTCCGTCTGGCAGAAGCGTCCGGACAGTTGCCAACACGGGCACAGTATCATTTGCGGGGGCTGGCTCCCGACGGCCACCTGTCTGCCGTACATCTTGAGATCCCGCGTAAGGTGCCCGGCGAGTTCCGGCTTTCGGCCAGGGCGGATGGAGTCTCGGTACAACCCTATCAGGGCGCTCCGGGTGGCAGCAATGTCCACGGCCGGATATGGCTGAATCGCCATGGCGGTCAGGTCCAGGTGGCAGGGAAGGATGTAACGCTGCACTTTCCCGAGCTCTTCGCCGGGCCCTGGACGTTCCGGGAAGCGACTGGTCAGGTGGGCTGGCTGATTGAGGGGGGCATCACCCGGGTCTTTGCCCGGGATCTGCAGGTGCTGTATCAGGAGGCTACCCGGCTCGAAGGCGCCTTCGATCTGCGGCTGGACCGGTATGGCGAGGATAACCTGGGGTTGAACGTGTCCCTGGAAAATGGTCGCGCCGATATGCTGGCGGACTTTGTGCCCGAGAAGGTTGTCGACCCGGAGCTGTACCGGTGGCTGACCACGGCCATTCGCGAGGGTGAGGTTGTTCACGGCCAGTTCTATGGCCATGGTCAGATTGGTGCCAACACGCCACGGTTCGGGTTCAGTACCGCCATGGAGTATGAATTCCGCAATGCCCATGTCGTCTACGACCCGGCCTGGCCGGAAGTGACCGACGCCAGCGGGAGGGTGCGGATACATAGCGGCCATACCGAAGTGGAGCTCGACCAGGCGCGTACAGGCGGGCTGGAGCTTACTCAGGCGCGGGTGGGAGTGATACCGGGCGAAGAGTTTGCGGTCATCGATATCGACACCGGGGCGCAGTTTACCGGAGATCAGATCCATTACTGGCTGGAAGAAACCCCGCTGGGGGAAATGGCGGGTGAGGTCCGGGAGAGTCTCCGGGTAGCAGGGGATTATGAGCTTGATCTGGGACTGCAGATTGCCCTTGCCGCGGACCAACCGGTCGCGGTGGAGGCCAGCCTGAGTACTGAAAACGGTGAGGTGTACCAGGCTGACACGGATCTGCGCTGGGAAGCCATCAGTGGTCGGCTGAGTTATAGCAGTGATACGGGTTTTTCAGGCGAGCCGGTCAACGCCCGTTTTCTCGGGCAGCCAGTCACTGTGGAACTGTCCCTGTCGTCGGAACAGAGCCTGAGAATTACCCAGACCGGCCAGACTGATGTCGCGACCCTGGCGGGGCTGCTACCGGAAGGGCCGGCGGTTGCCGGGATAGAGGGGCGGTTGCCCTATACGGCAGTGCTGGAGTTCGCTCCCGAGACAGCCACCAGTCTCTCCGTGAACGCCAACAGTGCAGGCCTCTGGTCCGACTGGCCTGCGCCCCTGGGTCGCGAGGCTGGCCAGGAAGAGCAGGTTCGTGTCGAGGTGAGGTGGCTGGTCAACGATCGCCTGTGGCTGAGTGGGCGCTGGGGCCAGCGAATGAGTGCTGTACTTGAATGGCGCAAGCAGGCGTTCCACAGCGGCATGGTCTCAGTTGGCCGCACCGATGCGGTATCGCCGGGGGAGTCCGGGCTGGTGGTAAAAGTCGACGTTGAGCAGTTCGCTCCCGCCGAATGGCAGTCGTGGCTCAAACGCTTTACCGATATTGCCGATACCGCGGTCGCAGGATCTGATTCCATATCTGCCCCCGGCGGCCCTGACTGGCTGAACCGGGTGGAGCTGGATACGGAAGAACTTCAGGTTGGCAAGCATAGCTTGCCGGGGGTGAGCATCACCGTGGTCCCCGAAGCCGGTGGCTGGCTGCTTACCACTGATTCCTATCGCGCCACCGGCTACGTCCGCGTTCCCGCGTCGGGCGAGCAGGTGACGGTTCGTCTTGATCGTTTGAGGCTCGCCGGAACCACCGGTAAGGTCGACGAGCAGGCGGAACCCCCGCCATTACTCACCGCAACGGAGCAGCTGGAGACCTTCCGCAATATGGCGGCAGGTAAATGGCCGGAAGTCGACGTTCGCATTGATGAGCTGTGGCTTGGGGAGAACCCGGCGGGGGCCTGGTCATTCCTCCTGTCGCCTTCTCCTGATCAGATCACCTTGCAGGACCTGCAGGGGGAGATCGGCTCCCTGGCCTTTGATGGCCAGTTGCGCTGGGGCGTCACCTCCGGCGATGAACGTACGGTGATCCAGGGAGTGCTGGAAGGTGGTGGCCTGCAGGATATCGCCGCCCTGTTTGGCATGGAGGCGCCGCTCACCAACGAGTACTCCGTGATCGATCTGGATATCGGCTGGCCGGGGCGGCCCGATCAGTTCACCATGGGACGTCTGGATGGTAGTTTCAGCCTGCGTCTGGATGACGGGGTGATCCTCCGGAATAACGATACGGCTCAGCTGTTCCGTCTGTTTAACCTGCTGAACACTGATACCCTCCAGCGCCGCCTGAGTTTCGACTTCTCGGATCTTTACGAGGCCGGCGTGGCCTTCGATGCCATGTCAGGCCAGGCCACACTGGAACAGGGCATCCTCAGCTGGAATCCGGATCTGCAACTGGCGGGCCCTTCCGGGGCATTACGCCTGTCTGGCTCCAGTAATCTGGCAGACCGCACCCTGAACATGCGGCTGGTGGTTATCCTGCCTCTGACCCAGAACCTGCCGCTGGCGGCCATTCTGATGGGGGCGTCACCACCGGTGGGCGGTGCCCTTTTCGTGCTCGACAAAATTCTGGGAGAACCCTTGAGTAAACTGACCAGTGCCACCTACAGTGTCGGAGGCACCTGGGAAAACCCAGAGGTAAACCTGCGCAATATTTTTGACGCTGGCAATCAGAAGGCGGAGTGATACCAGCCTGCGCTGATTGCGCTCCGGTAACGGGAGGTCTTCCATGAGCAAAACACCGGTCGCCGCCATTCAGATGGTCAGCACCCACGACAAGGATGAAAACCTGCGGCAGGCTGAACAACTGCTGCAGCAGGCCGCAGGGCAGGGCGCCGTCATTGCGGTCCTGCCGGAGAACTTTGCGGTACTGGACACTGCCAATATGCCGGTTCATGGCCGTCAGGAGATCGTGCCGGAAGGTCCTATACGGCAGTTTCTGGCTGAACAGGCCCGTAAACTGAGCATGTGGATTGTGGGCGGCTCGCTACCTGTGGCAGCCCGGCCCGATGGCGAGGCGCTGACCGAACGGGTGCGGGCGAGCTGCATCGTAATAGATGACCAGGGGCGGGAAGTCGCCCGTTACGACAAGATTCACCTGTTTGATGCTCAGGTGGAAGACTCTCAGGGGCAGTACCGGGAATCGGATACCTTTGAGCCCGGGGACAGGTTGGTGACGGTGGAGACGCCGGCAGGCCGCCTTGGCCTGGCTATCTGCTATGACCTTCGCTTTCCGGAACTCTTCCGTCAGTTACGGGAACAGGAGGTGGACTGGATCACCCTGCCATCCGCCTTTACCTGGCAAACAGGCGACGCACATTGGCATCCGCTGTTGCGTGCCCGGGCGATCGAGAATCAGGTCTGGATGGTGGCGCCAGGGCAGGGCGGTCAGAACAGCCCCCGACGACGCACATTCGGCCATACCATGATTGTGGATCCCTGGGGGCGGGTACTGGATGAGCTGCCGGAAGGACCGGGCGTAATCATGGCGCAACTGGATTCAGCCTGGCAGCAGCAAGTCCGTCAACGGATGCCGGTCTGGGAGCATCGCCGACTTTGAGTGTCCTTCACCCGGCTTTCTCCGCCTCGTCAATGCATTCCCGCAGATAACGAAACAGCTTCCTTGTCTGACCGGTATTCTTGCCGGTCTGGACTTCCTTCTGAGCATTTCTCAGCAGATTACGCAGGTGCTGGACGTCGGCGCCCGGGCAGTGCTCCAGAAACTCGGCAACGGCCGGGTTGCCGTCCGCAATCAACTGGTCCCGCCAGCGCTCTGCCAGATGGTGACGACGGGTGTGTTCTTCACTGCCGGCGTCGAACGCTTCCACGGCCCGGCGCAGGCCCTCGCGGTCATTTTCGTTGCGTATGACCTTGCCAATGTACTGCAGGTGACGGCGGCGCGCTTCGTGCTGGCGTATGCGCCGGGACTCCAGCAATGCGGCTTTCAGGGTATCGCTGATGGCAAGTCCCGCCAGCTGGTCATCGTTCAGATCCATCATGCGTTTGCCCAGGTCCTGCAGCGCGTGCATTTCCCGTTTGAGCTGGGATTTACTTTTGACGAATTCGTCGTCTTCCGGGATGTCGGCCGGTTCGTTTCTGCTCACTGATTATTCGCCTTCGCCAAAGTAGTTGTTGATCAGCGCTTCGAGCGCCGCAATCGCCTGCTGTTCGTCAGGCCCATCCGCCACCAGGTCAATCCGGGTGCCCTGACTGGCAGCCAGCATCATCACCGGCATGATGCTCTTGGCGTCCACCTGGCGGTCGCCCTTGACCAGCTCAATGCGACATTGAAAGCCGGAAGCGGTTTCGACAAGCTTGGCTGCTGCGCGGGCGTGCAGACCGAGCTTATTGATAATAAGAACCTGCTGACGAATCATGAGTTATCGCGATGTTGCGGGTTCAGGTGAGGCAGCTCGGTATGCCGTGTCTGAACCTGGTTGTACAGCTTGCTGAAATAGCGGGACAGCTGTTCGCAGATATACACCGAGCGATGCTGACCGCCGGTACAGCCGATGGAAATCGTCATATAGCTGCGATTGCTGTTGGAAAACTGGGGCAGCCAGGTTTCCAGGAACCGGGTCAGATCCTCAATCATTCTTGCCGTCATCGGGTCCGAACCGAGAAAATCGATGACCGGCTGGTCGACGCCGGTATACCGACGCAGCTGAGGGTCCCAGTAGGGGTTGGGCAGGCAGCGGACATCCATCACATAGTCAGAGTCTACCGGCACGCCATGTTTGAAGCCAAAGGACTGGAACAGGAGGGCCAGGTCCTGCTCGCTGCGCCCGATAATCCGTTGCTTGACGGTATCACGCAGCTCATACATGGACAGTTCGGTGGTGTCCAGATACAGGTCGGCCAGCTGTGCGATGGGCTCCAGCAGTTTCTTCTCGTAGCGAATGGCCTCCGACAGGGAAGTCTGATCGTCGCTGAGCGGGTGTTTGCGCCGGGTGGCGTGGAACCGCTGCAGCAGCGACTGCTCGGTGGCATCCAGATAGATTATCTCAGTGACAATGCCGGACTTGGTCAGTCGCTGGTGGATGGATTCGAAGTTGGCAATTTCGTCGGACAGATTGCGGGCATCAATACTGACGGCAATATTCTTTAACCGGCCCGCGGAAGGTCCGGCGGTGGCTTCCGTCGTAAGCGGGAATAGCAGGCCGATAGGCAGGTTATCGATGCAGTAGAAGCCTAAATCTTCAAGCACATGCAGGGCGGTACTCTTGCCGGAACCGGAGCGGCCGCTGACGATGATCAGTTTCATGGGACTGGTCCTCTGGTCGCGTTCCCGATGCAGTCGGAGGCATCGGACATCATCCGGACCGGATCAATGACTTCCGGTCATCTTCTGGTAGAGCTCGTCGGCGCTGGTGCTGGCCCGCAGAGCGTCGCAGAACCCGCGGTCGTTGAACTGCTCGGCCAACTGGCTCAGTAATTCCAGATGCTCCGAGGTGGCCTCCCGGGGCACGATCAGCGTAAAGAGCAGGTCCACTGGCTGGTTATCGATGGCATCGAAGGGCACGCCTTCGTCCAGTGTGACCAGCGCGCCGACCACTCGCGTGCAGCCGTCAAGGCGACAGTGTGGTATTGCAATGCCCTGGCCGATGCCGGTGCTGCCCAGCCGCTCCCGGGCAATCAGGTTGTTGAAAATCCGGGCTTCATCAAGCTCCGGATATGCTTCGGCGACCCGTTCGGAAATGAACTCCAGGATACGCTTCTTGCTGGTGCCGCTAACCCGGCACAGGGTCAGCTCAGGTGCCAGAATGCTGTTGATGGTCAAGATCGAATCGGTCATGGATTCTCATCGGTCCCGATAAAAAAATGCTGCGGTACGTAGCCGTACCGCAGCGCTGTGGCTCGGATTATAACCGTTCTGGTCACCCAATGGTTAACGGGCGGTCGCACCCTGGGCCCGGGCGACGCTTTTTTCCTTATGTTTGAGGATCTGCCGGTCAAGTTTGTCTACCAGCATGTCAATGGCGGCATACATATCATCGTTTTCGGCTTTGCCATGGATTTCACCACCGGACACGTGCAGGGTGGCTTCCGCAATCTGCCGAAGTTTGTCGACTTTTAGCGTCACGTAACAGTTGCTGATGTGATCGAAGTGGCGTTCCAGCCGCTCGAATTTATCATTCACGTAATTCTTCAGTGGGGGAGTCAGTTCAACGTGATGACCGGAAATGTTCAGTTGCATGGGCTTCTCCTGTTAGTGTCAGACCCTATGTTCAGACCAGTCGTTTCCGCTCATTGGAGGGCGGAATCTGCATGGCTTCACGGTATTTTGCGACCGTTCGCCTAGCCACCTGAATGCCCTGCTCTCCCAGCATGGTGGCAATCTTGTTATCACTGAGCGGCTTTTTTGGTGTTTCTGCTGCAATCAGTTTTCGAATCATGGCGCGAATCGCCGTTGATGAACATTCCCCGCCCTGATCTGTACTGACATGACTCGAGAAAAAGTACTTCAGCTCGAATATGCCGCGGGGCGTGTGCATGTACTTCTGTGTCGTTACCCGGGAAATGGTGGATTCGTGCATTTCCACCGCCTGGGCGATGTCCGACAGGATCAGGGGTTTCATCGCCTCATCCCCATGTTCCAGAAAACCCTGCTGATGTTCAACTATTCGTGTGGCGACTTTCAGCAAGGTTTCGTTCCGGCTCTGTAAGCTTTTGATAAACCATCTGGCTTCCTGGAGCTGGTCGCGCAGGTAAGTATTATCAGCGCTGCTGTCTGCCCGGCGTATAAGTGAAGCATAGCTCGCATTGACACGGATACGCGGGGCAATGTCCGGATTCAGTTCCACCCGCCAGCGATCTTTGTCTTTGCGAACGATCACGTCAGGTATCACATAGTCCGGCTCTGACTGGTCCAGAGCATTGCCAGGGCGGGGGTTGAGAGAGGTGATCAGCTCCAGTACTTCCTTCAGCTGGTCTTCCTTGAGGCGGCTGCGGCGCAGTAGCTGGGCGTAATCACGGTTACCCAGCAGGTTGATATAGTGGGTGACCACCAGCCTGGCCTTGTCCAGCCAAGGGGTGTCCGCCGGCAGCTGGTTCAGCTGGATCAACAGGCAGTCCTGCAGGTCCCGGGCGAAGACCCCGGGGGGATCAAAATGCTGGAGCCGGCGCAGCACTGTCTCCACTTCGTCCAGCTCCACCGGGTCCTCATCGCCGCTGTCCGCGAAGCCGGCGTGAATTTCTTCAGGAGACACTGTGAGATAACCCTGTTCGTCCACGGCATCCAGCAGTGCATGGGCAATGGCGCGGTCCCGGTCGGTCATCGGGGTCAGGTTGAGTTGCCATTCCAGGTGGTCGTGGAGAGTCTCTGTGGCCGGGTTACGACTGTCGAAGTCCATGTCATTGTCGTCATCACCACGGGAGACAGGAGCCGGTGCGGACTGGTAGATGTCATCCCAGGCAGTATCCACCGGCAGGTCGTCGGGAATGGTTTCCGCGCTGTTGTTATCGGGTGACCACTCGGACTCGTCCCAGTTGTCGTCACTACTGGTGGCCTCTGCCGGCTCTGTGGTTTCCTGGGTGTCGGTATGGTCGGTGTCCTGTTCCTGAGGAGAGTCATCCTGATCGTCTTCGGTGGTTTCCAGCATGGGATTTGACTCAAGGGCCTGCTGTATTTCCTGCTGCAGATCCAGAGTCGACAGCTGGAGCATACGAATCGCCTGTTGCAGTTGCGGGGTCATCGTCAGGCTCTGACCCATCTTTAACTGTAGCGAGGCTTTCATCACCATGAGTACACGTCCATTACCCGTCTGATACCATCTTAAACACCTGCCGGCCCGAACTCCTGATCCAGCTCAAAGAACGGTTCGAATTCGAAAAAAGCTAGTGTTACCCGATACTTGGATTTACCAAGCAAGTTCTTTGCCGAGTGTACCGTCTTGTCAGGTTGAGCACAATGTCGTCACAGGACCCACTCATTACGGTGACAATTCGTATCCGTGTCGCCAGGCTCAGAGTCGGAACTCGTTGCCGAGGTAGACTTCCTTCACCTGCTGGTTCGCAAGCACTTCTTCGGGCGTCCCTGAGGCAATGATATGCCCGTTGCTGACAATGTAGGCTTTCTCACAGATATCGAGTGTTTCCCGAACGTTGTGGTCCGTGATCAGGACGCCGATGCCTTTGTCCCGCAGGTGCCGGATGATCTGCTTGATGTCGCTGACAGAAATCGGATCAACCCCCGCAAAAGGTTCATCCAGCAGGATAAAGGCAGGTTCCATGGCGAGTGCCCGGGCGATTTCCACCCTGCGCCGCTCCCCCCCGGACAGAGCCATGCCGAGACTGTCGCGAATGTGAGTGATATGGAATTCCCGCAGCAGCTCTTCCATTTTTTCTTCCCGCTGGTGGCGGTTTAAATCCTTCCGGGTTTCAAGAATCGCCATCAGGTTGTCGCTGACGGACAGCTTGCGAAAGACGGAGGCCTCTTGCGGCAGGTAACCGATACCCGCACGGGCACGGCCGTGCATGGGCAGCGCGGTAATGTCCTTGCCGTCGATGCTGATGCGGCCCTGGTCTGCCGGTACCAGTCCGACGATCATATAGAAACAGGTCGTCTTGCCGGCGCCGTTGGGGCCCAGCAGTCCGACAATCTGGCCGCTCTCGATACTGAGCGACACATCAATGACAACCTTTTTCTGCTTGTAACTCTTGGCGAGGTTGTTTGCCTGCAATAATGCCATGGAAGTCTGCCATCAATTACCGTCAGAGGAGTTGCTGCCTCGAGGCTGTATCACCATCTCGACACGACCGGAGCCTTCGCCGCTGTCTGTGCGGCCTTCGCCGGTGACGATTCGGTTTACCGTATCGTAAAGAATGACGGCACCGCGGAATTCATCCTGTCCCTGTTCCACTACGGCTTCCTTCTCAAAGCGCAGCAGGTTCCTGGTGGCGGAATAATGGATTTCCAGAGCTTCGGCGTGCACCGGACCCTCGGTCGGGGTGGCGGGCCGGTCGTAAGTGGCCGGACGTCCGCGGGCATGAATCCGGTCCAGTCCGTCCGCGCCACGGAACACATCCACCCGGTCTGCGGTCAGCTGTACCTCGCCCTGGCGAACGTCCACGTTACCCTGGTAAATGGCCGTGCCCTGGTTGTCGTCCAGCCGCGCGGAGTCGGCGGTGATGCGGATCGGGAGGTCGGAGTTCATGTCGAAGGCAGCAGAGGGCACCGGCAGCGTCGCCATGAGAATGAGCGCAGGTAGCGCGCGAAGCGGGTTACTGGCGAGTTTCATAGATTCCTTCAACATCGTTCTCCAGTTCCAGCACCCGGTCGTCAAACCAGCCAGTCAGGCCGGTCGCGTGGGTGGTATTCCCCGGCGAGGTAATCGTAACCGGGAGATCGGTGGTGGCAGTACGGCTGGCATTATCAATGCGAAGGTATTCGGTACGCAAGACAGCGTCGCCCCCTTCGACCTGGCGGACGACTTCGACATCACCTTCCAGGTCCATGAGCTCGGCCGCCATGTCATAACGACCGGTATGGGCCGTCATCAGCCAGCGCAGATCCGCGTCATAGTCGTAGAGAGTACCGTCCGGGTTTGCCAGTATGGCTTCATTGCGATCATCGAACTGTTCCGTGCGCGGGCTCGACAGTACCACTTCAAGCCGGCCCTGATCATCAAAAGAGCGGAAAATCCCCTCGTTAACGAAAGTGTCCGGCTCCGATTCGCCCCGCAATGCGGCCGCCTTGCTGTTCATCGACCGGGGCTCGTCGCTTTGCCAGATCAGATAGCCCAACGCCAGTGCTGCGATAATCACCCCCGGCCGGCGAATTCCCGGGCGGGCCAGTACCTCCAGCACCCGGGCAGGGAGGGACCGGTCCTCCGGGGTCACGGGTTAATCTCCAGCCAGCGGCTGAGCTCGGTGTCGAGACTGCCCCGGGCGGCCAGCAGAAGGTCGGTTAGCTCACGGACGGCACCGGCGCCGCCGACAGCCGTTGTACAGTAATCCGCGTGCTGACGTACAAACCAGTGGCCGTTAGGCACGGTGACTCCGAGGCCCGCGTAGCGGATCGCCGCAAGATCAGGAAGGTCATCACCCATATAGGCGATCCGGTCCGGAGCGATCTGCCGTTCCCCGCTGATCTCCTGTAACGCCACCAGCTTGTCTTCCCGTCCCTGTAGCAGGGTGCCGATGCCCAGATCGTTCATCCGGCGCTCGGTAAGAGGAGAATGGCGGCCAGTAATAACCGCAATGTCGATACCGGCTGCCATCGCCTGTTTCATGCCGAGGCCGTCGAGGATGTTGAACGCCTTGATTTCATCACCATTGGCGGAAAACAGCAGAGAGCCGTCGGTCATGACCCCGTCCACATCCAGTGCCAACAGAGAAATTGCTGCCGCTCTTTCGGCAAGGTGTGCAGGTAACCTGGGAGTTGCCGTCATGTCAGATCACCCCCGCCCGCAACAAATCGTGCATATTGATGGCGCCGATAAGCTCTTCGTTACGGTTAAGCACGGGTAGTGCGTTGATTTTCAACTCTTCCATGACATGCAGCGCTTCAGCCGCGAGCTGGTCATCGTGGATAACCCGACTGTTGCGGGTCATAACGTCCCGGATCAGGGTTTTCTGAATATCGATGGAGCGGTCCAGGGTGCGTCGCAGGTCGCCGTCCGTAAAGATGCCGACCAGTTTGCCTTCATCGTTCACTACGGTGGTCATGCCCAGGCCCTTGAGGGAAATCTCCAGCAGCGCGCCAGCCAGGGGCGTATTTTCCTGAACACGGGGGATGCGGTCGTCAGTATGCATGATGTCGGAAACCCGCAGCAGCAAACGCCGCCCGAGAGCGCCACCAGGATGGGAAAAAGCGAAGTCTTCGGCACTGAAACCACGGGCTTCCAGCAGGGCGACCGCCAGGGCGTCACCCATGACCAGCGTCGCGGTGGTGCTTGACGTTGGTGCC
>JAJUHY010000152.1 GCA_029265735.1 Marinobacter segnicrescens
CCCGAAGGGCGCGACGCTGGGGCCTCTGGCCGGTGTTGCCAGCCCTTGATGTGGAACCACCACACCTTCGGCCTGGCGCCTTGGCCAGAGGCCCCAGCGTCACGCAGTAGGTCAACGAATTAACCAGACGGGACACTAGATTTCCGCTCGAAAGAGCATTGCCTTGATGCGGCCGATGGCTTTCATGGGATTCAGTCCCTTCGGACAATAAGCGGTGCAATTGCCGATACCGCGACACCGGAAAACACTGAACGGGTCTTCCAGCTTTTTTAAACGTTCGGCGGTAGCTGTGTCACGGGAGTCCTGCAGAAAGCGATAGGCCTGCAGCAGGCCGGACGGGCCGATGTATTTTTCAGGATTCCACCACCAGGATGGGCAGGCAGAGGTGCAGCAGGCACAAAGGATGCACTCATAGAGGCCGTCCAGCTTCGCTCGCTCCTCCGGACTCTGCAACCGTTCCCGTGCGGGCGCGGGCCGGTCGTTGACCACCCAGGGCATGACCCGCCGGTACTGGTCAAAGAACAGCGTCTGGTCCACCACCAGATCCCGTATCACCGGCATGCCCGGCAGGGGGCGTATTTCCAGCAGGTTACCTTTACCGAGCATATCCTCTACCCGGGTGATACAGCCCAGGTTGTTGCGGCCATTAATATTAAGGCCATCGGAACCGCAAACCCCTTCGCGGCAGGAGCGCCGGTAGGTCAGTGTCGGGTCCCGGGTTTTCAGATATTCCAGAACGTCCAGCACCATCCGTTTGCGGAAGCTGTCGTCCACCTCGATGTCCTGATTCCGGGGTTTCTCGTCCTGTTCCGGGTGGTATCGGAACAGCCTGACAGTAAACGTGCCCATGGTGATCTCCTGCCCGGGTCCGGTGTTAATTGTTTGAGTCTAGCAAGTTTATTTGACCCCGAAGCGGAGTAGAATGACGTAAGTCATTGCGCAACCAGTCCCGCTTTTTACGGGCAGCCTGACGGGTCTGGTATCCGTTTCCACTGTTCTTTCTAACAAGAGGAATAGAGCCTTGTCTGTCAGACTGACCGAGTTCAGCCACGGCGCAGGTTGTGGCTGTAAAATCGCTCCCAATGTTCTTGACCGAATTCTCCATACCCGAATCCCGGAGTTCAGTGATCCCCGTTTGCTGGTCGGTAACAACAGCCGCGACGATGCCGCTGTGGCTGATGTTGGCAATGGCCTTGGGATTATCAGCACCACGGATTTCTTCATGCCGGTGGTAGATAATCCCTTTGATTTCGGCCGCATTGCCGCTGCCAACGCCATCAGCGATGTTTATGCCATGGGCGGCCAGCCGCTGACGGCCATCGCTATCCTGGGCTGGCCGGTGGATCAGCTCGCCCCCGAAATTGCCGGCGAAGTGCTGGACGGCGGCCGCGCCATCTGTGCGGAGGCCGGCATTTCGCTGGCTGGCGGCCACAGCATCGACTCACCGGAGCCGATCTTCGGGCTGGCAGTAACCGGGCAGGTGGCCACAGACCGCATCGTCCGCAACGACACCGCAAAGGCCGGCGATCTGCTTTATCTGACCAAACCACTGGGAGTGGGCATTCTCACAAGCGCGTCGAAAAAGGGTGTGGTTGCGCCGGAGGATCTGGCAGCGGCAGTGGACAGCATGACCGCGCTGAACCGGATCGGCAGTGTGTTTGCCACACTTGACGGCGTGCATGGGATGACCGACGTCACCGGGTTTGGCCTCGCCGGCCACTTGCTGGAAATGTGCCGTGGCAGTGGCCTGGATGCGCGCATCAATTCCGGGGCCGTGCCAATGCTTGCCAATCTGCAGCGGTATATCGACGCGGGCTGCATTCCTGGCGGGACCCATCGCAACAGAGCTGCTTACGGTCACGATGTTGAAGGCCTGACAGATGAAAATGCGCTGCTCCTGTGCGATCCCCAGACCAGTGGCGGCCTGCTGGTGGCCGTCGACCCGGCTGAGGCAGGGCGGTTTGAAGAGTGTGCGGGCGAATCCGGTCTTGCGCTGACGCCCATCGGCCAGCTGTCTTCACCGGCCCGCCCTGAAAAGAGTACCGTCACCATTGAGTGATTCAATAGCAGGGCAGCGTTTGCCCTGCCATCGGTCTACCTCAACATTCTGGCTCCAGGGCTTGTCATACTGTTCCGGTTGGTAGGCGTCTCTTAACCCGTTGAGATCCATGGGATAAGTTCTGATTCAGTTCATCGCCTGTCTTGTTACAAACGCGTACATTCTCACCTATTAACAAGTATATAATATGCATTAAATTAAAAGTCGGAGCACGATTATGAGCTTGTGGCCGTCCACAAGGCGCGCAGAAGCGCTTGATGCGGAGTTGTCGGCACTTAAAGGTGACTTTGCTGAACTTTCCCGGGAAAACAGGCAGCTGCAGGCTCGCCTGGAAGAAGAAAGGCGCGCGAAGGAGCAGAGCCGTTCCGAACTTGAGATCAGCCATCGGCTTATGGCCGGGTTGGGGCAGTTCGGGTCATCCCTGAGAGAGCTCAAGGGGTCGTTCAGTGAACTGTCCGGGCTGCTGGGCTCACGCCGGAAAGAAGCACTGCAAACCCGGGACGAATCTGCGCAGGCTCGTGATGACATGGCGTCACTGATTCAGCAGTTGGACAATGCTAGGCAGCAGGTGATCAGTTCTGCCACGCAGATGGAAACGCTGGAAGCCGAAACCGGCAGTATTACGGTGCTGGTGGATGTGATTGATGGCGTTTCTGACCAGACGTCCTTATTGGCCCTGAACGCCAGCATTGAAGCCGCCCGGGCCGGTGAGCACGGTCGGGGATTCAGTGTGGTGGCCACTGAAGTGCGTAATCTCGCTTCCCGCGCGGGTGACGCTACCCGGGAGATAGACGAGGCGATCAATCGTATCCGTAACCAGACCCTGGCCGTGTCCGGCGCCAGTAAAGCCAGTAGCGAAGAGATGGCCAGGCTCGCCGAAGAAGCGGAAACCGCCAGGAACCGGCTTATGGCGCTGATCGACCTGGCCGACAACTCCTCCTCCGCCCTGGGTAACGCAGCCCTGCTGGCGGAAATTGAGCTGGCGAATCTGGAAGAACTGGAAATCAAGCTTACCGTTTACCAGATCCTGTCCGGCCTGTCGGACAGCACGGCAGACACGCTGCCATCTGAAACCGAATGCCGCCTCGGCCAGTGGTATTACCAGGGAGATGGTCAGCAGCACTACGCCGGACGACTGGACTTCAAGGCGATCGAAGAGCCCCATCGCCTGGTCCATATTTACGCGATCGAAGCGGTCCAGGCTTACCACGACGGTCGTCCTGAGGATGCCCTGAACGCGCTGGCAGCGATGGAAGCCAACAACCTTGATGTCATGAGTCGTCTGCGCCGGCTGGTCGCAGTGGAGTAATAGATGCGGAGTTTGCCCTACGGAGGCCGGCAAGTCGTCTGAATCCGGCCTGAAAGACCCCAGCATCGGTTGCAGCCTGATTCCCGGACGCTTGTCGGCCAGTTGTCGTAAGTTTGGGGACAGCTCTGCCAGTAGGGTGCTCGTCGAATGGTGTTCCAGGCCAAACTGTGCACTCCGTCCTACTACGACCAAGTTGACGTCATCCGTCAAAAAAGGTTTCATACCAGCACCGGCTATTCAGGACCCAGGCCGGAGTATCAAACGCAGCAAACCACACAGGGACGACAGGGATGTTAAGCAAGGACCCCATCCGGATAGCGGGCCCGCTGGGCCGTATCTATTCCTTTACCCGGCATTATCAGGGCGACAACTTCTATGAAGGCCCCCGCCTGGCCTTCTACCACGATCGCGCATACGCCCGCGACCACCTGCTACGCCTGACCCGGTCAGTGGCCTCAATTACCGTCTGCTCGACGTCTGGCAATTGGTCTTCCAGAAGCCCTGGACCAGGCCGCGAAGTGTATGGGAACTGGTTACCGACCTGACCGACAAGATCCACCGGGGTGAGCTGTTCGTGTATCTTGAGCCCAATCTGGAGCGGAATATTCCGAGCTTGTTGAAAGATGGGCCGCCAGAAGGGGATGGCGGACTTGTTGATATCGGGGTCCCAGGCCATGGCCAGATGCTGGACACGCCGAGAACTCAAGACCCTGTTATCGTAACTGATAACGATGAGCCCCAAGACGCGCCATTAACGCATGCCGTGCCACAAGGCGAGCCTGAAGCTTTTGATGAAGCTTACCTTCAGGCACATGAGGGACAGCAATCTGAGGAAGGTGGTTGGACGCGCATCGGGACCGTGATAGGCGAAGGTAAAAGGGAAACATTTCGAGCCGGTCCTAAAATAAAAATAGAAGGTGGCGATGATCGTGCTTCTATTCACCTGAACAACATTCCGTACAAAGGCACGTTTACGGAGATTGGGCCTGACGGGAAACCTGCCGCAGGTGTTTATCCTCTATACGAAGGTGTCCTATCCACAGGCTTATCTGGCGCATTCGCGACCGATCGAGTGTTTGAGCTGTATGGCCCAGACGACACGAAATTTGATTGGAGTTTTGAAATAGTGCCGTTTGAGAAAAGCTGTGATAACTGCGGGCAACCAATGATCAAGGTGTATGAGTGGCATGAATAGATCACTAGCATTTATTTTCTTAGGATTGATGTTAGCAGCTTGCGCCGATGAGCCTCAGTATCATCGGGCTGACTGCATAGTTCGTGTGAATATCGATTGGAGTACTACTAATGGTGATAAGCGACAGCTAATAAATCAGATTGCTGATGCTTTTGCCAAGGCTCCTAAGATGGGCTTTAACGAAATTCCGCCTAGCTCGGCAGTACAGGGCGACAAGGATCAATGTCTATTTTTCCAGTATAATCGTGATTGTGAAAATAGAGTGAGCAACACGGAAAAGCTGTTGGAGTATGTGCATCGAACCGTGCAGGGCTCACCGGACATGGAAGTTGATAAAGGTACGTTCCAGCCTGGAGTTAACACAATCAGAGTATCAGGAAAATCATGGATTGATAGCGACCCTTCTCCGTTTGATGATCGAAAATAAATGCATGTGGGGATTGTTTAAGAAGCCCGGCCATAGTGCTGAGCTTTTCACTATAACCAATGATTAAAGGGTTTCAACACTTAGGGTGAGCGGTGTTAGGGATGCCCTTGACAAGCTCAGGGCGAACGTGGGGTTTCATATTCCTCAGCACACCACATCGCTCACCCTGAGCCTGTCGAAGGGTGTTACTCGCCAGCCTAGTGTCCCGTCTGGTTAATTCGTTGACCTACTGCGTGACGCTGGGGCCTCTGGCCAAGGCGCCAGGCCGAAGGTGTGGTGGTTCCACATCAAGGGCTGGCAACACCGGCCAGAGGCCCCAGCGTCGCGCCCTTCGGGA
>JAJUHY010000259.1 GCA_029265735.1 Marinobacter segnicrescens
AACACCGAGTCGATCAGCGATGCCACGGCAACCTCATCGGTCGCATCGATGGCGTTGGAAAGGGACAGCCCTACCGCAGTGGCCGCGTCACGGGTGCGTCCTTCCAGCTCTTCCACCATATAACTTCGAAACCGGTCGAAACTGATCCCCATGCTTACCAACAGCAGCATCAGTACCAACGATCCCGTGAAAATCAGTAACAGGGTTCGTAGCGTGATCGCCCGACCCGTGCCGGAATTTCGTCTCTGCCGCATCCGTGCTCTACCTTCTGTGCGGGAATGTGTCACGCAGCGAAACCCATCAGAACGTGCCCATGTCTCAGGTTCACAAAGATTTACAGTCAGTCGCCTGCGCCTTCTGTTACAAACACTATAGACTGCAGCAACAGAGTCATCCTGCAATCCATATTGAAAGGCGTAGGCAGCCCGGAGCCGGTTCTTTCCTGACCTGCACCCCGCCCCAACGCGCTGTATTTATCAGGACAGGATTTATCGGAATCATGACTGACGAGTCCCAGAAAGAAAAACTGCGCCAGCATTTTGCTCGCCGAGTCACTAACCAGGCCAGGATAGTGCTGGACACCTGGCAGAAAATCCGCACTGCCCCGGAAGCCGGCGCGATGTTTCGTGACGACCTTGAGGCGGCAGCCGATAAGCTGGTTCGTTATGCTGCCCGGTTCGAGATGCAGGCTTACTTTGATGCTGGCCAAAAAATTCTCACAACTCTTGAGTCCTGGGTGGCTGGTGAAGCACCGGGGCCTGCCGCAATTGAAGCCGTTGGCGTCGCGGTAGCCACGCTGGAACAGAATACCCAGCGGCGTGCCGATCGCCGCAGTTCTGAGCCACCCCGGATGTACCGGAAAACGCCGGTATACATAGCTCTCGCCAGTGTCGAGTTGGCGACCCGTCTGGTACGCCAACTGGAATTCTTCGGCTTCCGGGCCGAGGCCTTTGAGAATCCGCAAGCGCTCATGGAAGCCTGCGCCCTCCACAAGCCGGAAACCATCGTGATGGACGTCCAGTTCGGTGACGGGGCCGGCCTGGCAACGGTTGAGACCCTTCAGGAGCGGCACGACACGCCGGTCCCCATCATCTTCGTCAGCGAAGAAGACGGCAGCATTGAGACCCGGCTACGGGCATCCCGGTGCGGCGGCGAAGAGTTTTTCTATCCGGCCGTGGATCCGGGACAGTTGATAGAAAAAATCGAGACCTACACCCATAACCACGCCATTGAGCCATACCGGGTACTGGTGCTGGACGATTCCCGCGCCCAGGCCAAGTTCATGGAGACAGTACTGAACAAGGCTGGTATGAAGGCCCATATTATTACCGACCCCATGCAGATCATCGTCGCACTGGAGGACTTCAATCCGGAAATCATCATTCTGGACATGTACATGCCGGGTTGTACCGGTATGGAAATCGCCCGGGTGATCCGCCAGCAGGACCGCTTTCACAGCGTCCCCATCATCTACCTGTCCGCCGAAGACGATGTGCAGAAACAGCTGCACGCCATGAGTCTCGGGGGAGATGATTTCCTGACCAAGCCCATCGACCCCAAGCACCTGATAGCGACGATCCACAACCGGGGACGCCGGGCCCGGTCGCTACTGGCGCTGATGATTCTCGACAGCCTGACGGGGCTTTTCAACCACACCCATACCCTCTACCTGCTGGAGCAGGAAATCCTGCGGGCACGACAGAAAAACCAGATGCTGTGCTTTGCGATGATCGACGTGGACTACTTCAAGAAGGTCAACGACACCTTCGGCCACCCCATCGGTGACCGCATCCTGCGGTCCCTTTCCATGTTCCTCAAGCAGCGCCTGCGGAAAACGGATCATATCGGCCGTTATGGTGGCGAGGAGTTCGCGGTCATCATGCCCGATACCCGGGAGAGCGACGCCCGGGCGGTGCTGAATGATATCCGTGAGCGCTTCGCCGAACTCACCCAGAGCGCCGGCGACCGGGAATTCCACGTCACCTTCAGCTGTGGTGTCGCTCGCTGGCAGGGTGAGCCGGCATCCGCCCTGTGCGAGCGCGCCGACCAGGCTCTGTACCGGGCGAAGAACAGCGGCCGCAATTGCGTAATCGGTGCGGAAGATCCGACAGTGGCCTGACGACATAGCTGGTCGCTGAGCTGCCGCAGAGAGCCTGTCAGGTCCATAAACCATGGTCTTATGGACCTGACCGCTTCAAATGAACGAGAATAGCATCCCCGTGTCCAAAACCCGGGCCTGGGCCACGAATTCATACAGCCGTTTGTCAAAAAATGTTGAACCAGTGGCCTTCAAAACGCATCATGGGCGCAAAATCCGCTAAAATACGCTAATTTCACTGATTCCCGGCAAGGCACCTTACCTGATGGCCACAATTCTGGTCCTTCATGGACCGAACCTGAACATGCTCGGCGTACGCGAACCGGACGTCTACGGTCGTGAAACTCTGCAGGACATTAATGACCGCCTTCACCGGACGGCGACTGAGGCTGGACATCATTTGCTTCATCTGCAGTCCAATGCCGAATACGAGCTGATTGACCGGCTGCACGAAGCCCGGGCCGAAGGCGTGGATTACCTGATTATTAATCCGGCAGCGTTTACCCATACCAGTGTGGCGTTACGGGACGCAGTACTGGCGTCGGGCCTGTCGTTTATTGAAGTGCACCTGTCCAACGTGCACACCCGGGAACCCTTTCGTCATCATTCATATTTTTCAGATATCGCCGACGGCGTTATCTGCGGCCTTGGTAGCCTGGGCTATGACCTGGCGCTTCAGGCCGCGCTGCAAAAATTCACATCAAACTGACTCCGATAAACGGGACTGAACAACCATGGATATTCGCAAAATCAAGAAACTGATTGAACTGATTGAGGCTTCTGACGTTGAGGAACTGGAGATTCAGGAAGGCGACGACTCGGTCCGCATTTCTCGTCGCCGCGAACAGGCCACCGTCACCTATGCAGCCCAACCGGCTCCGGCGCCACAGGTTGCAGCACCTGTAGCGGAAGCTGCACCGGCTGAGCCTGCCGTGCCGGCCGGCCACGCCGTCAAATCCCCCATGGTAGGTACTTTTTACCGCGCGCCTTCTCCCACTTCCGACCCGTTTGTTGAAGTGGGCCAGACCGTCAAGGCGGGCGATGTTATCTGCATCGTTGAGGCCATGAAGATGATGAACCAGATCGAAGCCGACAAGAGCGGCACCATCTCCCAGATTCTGGTGGAGAACGGTCAGCCGGTCGAGTTTGACGAGCCGCTGGTTATCATTTCCTGAGTAACAGGTGACATAGAAACATGGCCATGATTGATAAAGTTCTGATTGCCAACCGCGGCGAAATAGCGCTGCGGGTGCTCAGGGCCTGCAAGGAGCTCGGCATCCGCACGGTTGCTGTCCACTCCCAGGTCGACCGTGACCTGATGCATGTCCGCCTGGCGGACGAATCGGTATGCATCGGCCCCAACAGCCCCACCGAAAGCTACCTCAACATTCCCGCCATTATCAGTGCCGCGGAAGTGACCGACAGCGTCGGCATTCACCCGGGTTACGGCTTCCTGGCGGAGAACGCCGACTTTGCCGAGCAGGTTGAAAAAAGCGGGTTTACCTTTATCGGTCCCCGGGCCGACACCATCCGCCTGATGGGTAACAAGGTTTCGGCCATTGAAGCCATGGTAAAAGCCGGCGTTCCGACGGTGCCTGGCTCCGATGGTCCGATCACCAACGACGACCAGCG
>JAJUHY010000077.1 GCA_029265735.1 Marinobacter segnicrescens
GAGTTCTTTTTTCCCGGAGGAAAATCATTCCCCACCCCAGCGCAGGCACCATCCCAAAACAGCCCTCTCCAAACCCAAAGGGCCAACTCCAACCAAAAAAAGGACCAAAAAAGATGAAAACCAACTGGACCACAATCTGCAAAACCGAAGACCTGATCCCAGACTCAGGCATAGCCGTCTGGACCGAAGAAGGCCCGGTGGCGGTGTTTTATCTGCCGTACCGCCTGCCGGCTCTGTTCGCCATCAGCCACACCGACCCGGTTAGCGGCACCAACGTCCTGGCCCGGGGCATTACCGGGGACATTAACGGCCAGCCCGTGGTAGCGTCGCCACTGTACAAACAGCACTTTAACCTCATTACCGGCCAGTGCCTGGAAGACGAATCCGTTAAAGTAAAACCCTACCGGGTCCTGCTGGACGGCAACGCTGTAAAGCTTGAAGTCCGCACCGAAACCGCCGTTCCCCAGGCTGCCTGAGAAACCCGGCGGCCGGACTCCGGCCGCCAGCTCTCAAAAATTTCCAGTATTCCATCCGCCTCTTTCTGCTACAGTAGATCTGATGGGCTACTTACCTGACAGATGTTAAGTTCCCTATATAAAGACGAATTAATCGCGAAGTAGGATAACCCGGCTGAATTGTAATCCGCCGGCGGCTCATTTTGAGCGTTTCGTGATAACCTTGGCGCACTCAAAATAACGGTATAAGAACTAGCCAGCCTGCAGATATGACCGCAGAAACCATCGAACAACGGATACAACGGGCCCAGTCCCTGCGTCTGAAACGGATGATCTGGGGCTTCGCCAATCATGGCTGTACTGCACTCGCCGTCATTGGACTGTACCTGGGTGGGTTTTTACCCACGGCGCCGGTTATGGTTTTTTTTGCCAGTAGCGTGTTGCTGGGGACCCTGCTGGTACTGATCCTGCAATTTGGCATCAACCTCCGGTTCCGCGATCCCAGTATGACCATGGTCCAGATCATGTGGCCGGTCATTCCTTCGCTTTACGTAATGTTCTTTGTTTCCCTGCCACAGGGGCGCATTCTGTTTTTACTGTTGGCCACAGGCGGCGTCATGTTTGGCGCTCTTGCCCTCAACCGGCGGCAGATGCTGACCATTGCCTGGCTGTTCTGGCTGGGTTATTTCGGCCTGCTGATGGTGCTCTGGTGGCAGGCGCCGGAGCGCATTTACTGGCCGCTGGAAGCGGTGACGCTGTTTGCCTACGCTTCGGTGCTTTCCATCGTCGCCTATCTGGGCAGCTTTATTTCCGACCTTCGGCGCCAGCTCAGTATCCGTAACCGGGAGCTCAAGCACACCAACCTGGAGCTGGTGGAGCTTGCCACCCGTGATCCCCTTACCAGCCTGCCTAACCGTCGTACGGTGATGGAGCAGTTTGAGCGAGAGGTAGCGCGATATGAGCGACAGACGTCCGGACCTAAAGCCCTGGGAATCAGTGTGCTGGATATCGACCACTTCAAGCGTATCAACGACACCTTCGGTCATCAGGCCGGTGATGAGATTCTGCGCAAGGTAAGCAGGACCATCCTGGCGACCATTCGTAAGGGCGACTACGCAGGACGTATTGGTGGCGAGGAGTTTTTGCTGATTTTCCCGGACACTTCCCCTGAACACGCAGTGCCCGCCGCTGAGCGCATCCGGAAAGCAGTTGAAGCGCTGCGTTTCGAGGAATTGCCGGAGGGCTACCGGGTCACCGTCTCCCAGGGCGTTGCCATTCATCAGTTAGGCGAAACCCTGCAGAGCACATTCAAGAGAGCCGATGAAGCCTTGTATCAGGCGAAGAACAGCGGCCGCAATCAGGTTGTTACTGCCTGACCGGATGCCACTCAGCCGCCCAGCAGATGATCCAGGGGCTGGCTGTAGCTGGGGGCGAAGACCTTCAGAAAGTACTCCACTTCCCGCAAGCCTTCCTGTTCCAGACGTTTACGAATCTGCTGGGCAGCAGGTTCGAACTCCCGATTGCCCGCCTGGATTTCCGCTTCGCATTTCAGCAAGGCCGACAGCCGATCTGCGGCTTTTACCAGCTGGACCACATCCGGCGACCAGCGGGATTCCTGAATATACGGCGCAAAGTCCGAACGCAGGCTCTCTGGTAGCAGGGTCAGCAGCTCATCGGACGCCTTGTGCTCGATATCCCGAAAGGCTTCCCGCATCACCTGTGAGTGGTATTTAACCGGGGTCGGCATGTCCCCGGTAATCACTTCAGTGGCGTCGTGATACAGCGCAGCAGTGGCAACGGTTTCCGGGTTCACGTCACCACCAAAATGGCGGTTACGAATGATGGCCAGCGCGTGGGCAAGGACCGCAACTTCCCACGAGTGGGTGGCAACGTTCTCTTCGATCGCGTTGCGCATCAGACCCCAGCGCCGGATCCAGCGTAAACGACCTACGTAAGCGAAGAAGTGACTGAGCACGGCAGTCATCGGGATTCCAGTTCAAACTCGATGGTGACCGGTCCGTCCTTTTCTTCCCCTGGCCGCACCTCTGGGGCCTTCAGGAAGATCTGCTCCTCCGCCACTTCATACTCCTCGGTAAGTAATCGCTTGAGGCTGGTACCCCGCTGGGTCGCGAGCCCCGCCAACGCGCCGTCCGGTACCGACTCGCCTTCTTCCAGCAGCTGCTCAAGAGCAGGCCGGTCCACGGATTCCAGGGCAATGCCGCGTATCGTCAGCACGATTTCCTCGCGGGCTGCAAGAATTCGTGCAACGGTTTCCATCTTGGTGTATTCACCCATGGCCAGGGTGGTTTCCCCGGCCAGAAATGACACCCCACCGAGCTCCTCCGGGTTATAGTCGCCGACGTCGACAATGGCACCCAGCAGATTGAAGGGCGACAGCGCTGCCTTGACCAGGGAAGCCCGCAGGGTCCGCATCATTACTGGCCCCAGATTGAACTGCGGATCGGTGAGGTTGCCGCTCACCGGAATATCCAGCTCGACCCGGTTGCTGTCGTCCCTCAGCAAGGCAAGGCCAAGTCGGACCGGGGCGGTAATTTCCGGATCGCTCTGCACCTGCTCACCCAGCTCAAGCCGCTCCAGCACCAGTTTATTGGTGGCGTCCAGCTGTGTTCCTTCCAGTTCATAGTGGCCATCTGCCGACAGTTTGCCGCTATCAACGCGGTAGCCCAGGTAAAAGCTGAAGTAAGGGTTTAGCACGGGCATGGAAAGGTCCGTCAGGCTGGCGTCGATTTCCGAACGTCCCCGGGTACCCAGGGTTGCGAGAGTGCCCTTGGCCTGGAGTTTACCGGATTCCTCCAGTATGCCCCGCAGAGTAAAGCGCCCCTGTTGCGGAGGACTATTACTCAGCCCGGCAACCGATGCCTGCAGGTCGTGCAGACGGGTCGTAAATGACGGTTGCGGGGTATGATCCGTATACCGGATCTCCCCGTTGGCCAGATCCAGCTGCCGCAGCCGGAAGATGAGGGATGGCTCAGCCTCGTCGTCTGCCTCGCCTTCCTCACCGGACCCCAGTACCCGCACCAGATTCAGCGGGCGGTTGGGGTACTGCACCACGCCCAACTCCGGCTCCGACAGGGTAACCGTGCCCAGCTCCAGCCGTGCCGGTGAGAAGTTGTATTCGATAGGTTCAAGCCGCAGCTCCCGCCAGGCGATAGTACTCTCATCCTCATCCGGCAGCCGGCCACTGAACAGGCTGATGCTACCCTGCCCGCTGAAGGTTCCGGTCAGCGGTGAGTCCTGCACGTCAATATCAATATTGCCGGACAGGTTCAGCATGCCATCCTGAACTTCCAGCTCGCTGACTTCAGCAAGATAACCGTTGAATGAGGTCAGCAGGATCTGATCCAGGTTCACCCCGCCCTCGAACGTCAGTGGTGAGAGCGTGAACTGTCCATTGGCAGAGGCAGAACCTCCCTCGGCCAGGGCCGCCCGGGCCTGGTAGAGGATAGGCTCTTCCAGTTGTTCCGTCATGGCTCCCAGATTGAGCTCCACGTCCTGGAGGGTCAGTTCCACCGGGGTCTCAGAACGCTCGTCCCGCCAGTCGATGGTGCTTTTGCTGACATCAAGGCGACCGACAGACCAGCGCAATGCCCCGTCCCTCTGCTCCTCACCTGCCTCGTCCTCACCGCTGTCATCACTTTCAGCGCGCAACGGTCGGGTCAGGTTCAGGCCGCCTTCCTCAGACATGACCAGGTCCAGGTGCAGGGATTCACCGGCGATGGCGGAAATCACCAGCTCCGGGCCTTCAAGGTTGTAGGCCACCGCCTGCATGGTCAGTCGATCCGCACTGGCCAGCACCTGCTCCGGCACCTCGGGATCGGTCAGCTCCAGGTTGCGGGCGTCAAGCTGACCGTCCCGTGTCGCCAGGGCCACGCCACGGTCATCAAGGGCAAACTGATACGCGGTTTCGAAGGAGACACGACCACTATTGATACGCCAGGGCAGATAACCGCCAAGCCAGTTCTGCAGGGCATCCGCGCTGACCCTGGTGAGTGCCAGCCTGCCATTGGACCACAACGGCTCAATGTTCAGGCTGCCACTGGCTTCCAGCTTCTGGTTTTCCAGCACTGCCTGCAGGGTGTAGCTGCCAGCCTGGTCCTGGTAGGTACTGGCCACGTTGGCTATGCTCAGATCCAGCGCAGCCAGGGTAAACGAGCGTGATTCTCCGTCTTCGTCAGCCAGGCGTCGCACCTGCAGACGACCATTGCTGACGCGGCCTTCACCGAGCTTCCACGCCTGCATGCTGTCACGCTGCTCGGCACCACCGTGCTGCTGCCAGTCATTCATCAGGTTGGTGCTGCCGTCAGGCCGGATATCAACCCGCAAAAAGGGGTTCTCCAGGGACAGCGCCTGAGCATTGAAGGAGCCCCTGATCAATTGCAGAAAGCCAAGGTTCAGGGCGACCTCATCCGCGGCAAATACGCGCTCGCCGCCGCTGTCGATGGCATTGACATCGTCCGCCGACAGGGTGAATGTGAAAGGATTGAAGTGGAGATCGCCGGTTTGCAGTTCCCAGCCAAGGGCCTGCTGCGTCCGCTCGGGAACGGCGGACGAAAGATACATGGGGACCAGCCCGAACCCGGCCACCAACCAGGCCAATACCAACACCAGCAGCCAGAACCACCAGCGGCGCCAGGCAGGTTTACGTCGGGTGGTCTCGGTCACTTCATCAACTCCTTTGAGGTTCTCAAGCGCGCGTGATCCTGAAAGAATATAGAAGCGTCGATTCGAACCCAACCTTTATATCAGGAATACCCAATGGATATAGGTGATATGCGCCGCGAATTCGAGAGCGCAGGCCTCGACCGGGAACAGCTGGATGACGACCCGATCCGACAATTTGAGCTCTGGTTCAGCCATGCCCGGGAGGCCGGCATCCTTGAACCCAATGCCATGTCCCTGGCCACCACCGGTGCCGACCTGCAGCCAGACCTGCGCACCGTACTGTTAAAGTTCTTCGATCACGACGGGTTTGTATTCTATACCAATTATGGCAGTCGCAAGGCGAAGGAGCTGGAAGAAAATCCCAAAGCTGCGTTGCTGTTCCCATGGATAGGCCTGAATCGCCAGGTCATCGTACAGGGTTCGGTGAGCCGGGTGAGCCATACGGAATCCCTGCGTTATTTTGCCAGCCGCCCCCGGGGCAGCCAGCTGGGCGCCTGGGTTTCCGAACAGAGCAAGGTGATCAGCTCCCGGGGGCTGCTGGAACAGAAAGTGGCGGAGATCAAACGTCGCTTTGGTGATGGCGAAATCCCGCTACCCTCGTTCTGGGGCGGCTACCGGGTGACACCCCAGCGAATCGAATTCTGGCAGGGGCGCCCCAGTCGCCTCCATGACCGATTTGAATATCTCAGGAGCGAACATGGCTGGACCATCCAACGTCTCCAACCCTGACACCGCTTCCGTTTCGGTATGGCTGGGGCGTCAGCCGCTGGAGCAGGACCACTTCCCGGACTGGCTGACCACCTATGAACAGGAAGTTGCCGGTGGCCTGGCGACGGGCCGGCTGACGGAGTTTGTTCACAGCCGCTGGCTGATTCGACAGGCACTGTATGGCGCCAGCGGACAGGCACCTCACCTGTGCCGACCGGTACATGGCCGGCCAACGGCTTCCGCGGAGCCGGAAGGCTGGCACCTGTCGCTGAGCCACAGTCACGGCATGTCGGCCTGCGGCGTCTCATCCCGACCCGGCATTGGCGTCGATATCGAGCCCCTGTTCCGTGAAATGAACTGGCGTCGCATTGTAAAGCGATGGTTTTCGCCGGAAGAGCAGGACTGGTTGCTGGACAGCCCGGACCCGCACAACTTCCTGCAGGTCTGGACCCTCAAAGAAGCCTGGCTGAAGGCGACAGGCCGTGGTATCGCAAACAACCTGCAGACTCTGACCATCAGCTCAAATCTTGAACTCACCGGTGACCGCCCCGGTGAGAACTGGCGTGCAGCACTGACCCAGGCCGAAGACTATATGATTGCGCTGGTGTGGCAGAGTGACGAACCTGAATCTGTACCGGACCTCCACCTGGTGCACTCCGCAGACGAGGCCCATCTGGTTCCGGCAGAACTGGAGCGCCTGGCGGAACAGCCCTGGACGCTCTGCCCGATGAGCCAGCAGGCCACGAACGCGGACTGAGGACCAACCATGAACCCGGACTCCGGCCGTTGCCCCTGGTGCGGCACTGACCCGCTCTACGTACACTACCACGACCACATCTGGGGGCGCCCGGAAACGGATGATCAGGCCCTGTTCGAAAAACTCTGCCTGGACGGCCAACAGGCTGGCCTGAGCTGGATCACGATCCTTCGCAAACAGGAAGGCTATCGTGCCGCTTATGACGGCTTTGACGCGGAGAAAATTGCCCGGTACGACGCTCGCAAAAAGGCAGAGCTGCTGGCTGATCCGGGAATTATCCGCAACCGGCTGAAAGTGGAATCCATCATCCGCAACGCGCGGGCCTGGCTGGAAATGCAGGAGCGGGGAGAGTCCCTCAGCGGGCTGTTATGGTCGTTCGTGGACGGCCAGCCAATTCAGAACCGCTGGCATAACTTCAGCGACGTTCCGGTAACAACCCCTCAGGCGCAAGCCATGTCCAAAGCGCTGAAACAGCGGGGGTTCAACTTTGTCGGCCCGACCATCGTCTACGCCTTTATGCAGGCGACCGGCATGGTGAACGATCACCTGGTGCAATGCCCCGCCCACGATGCCTGCCGGGAACTGGGGCAGTCCGGCCGGTTTACGCTGGACTCATGCTAGTGTCCCGTCTGGTTAATTCGTTGACCTACTGCGTGACGCTGGGGCCTCTGGCCAAGGCGCCAGGCCGAAGGTGTGGTGGTTCCACATCAAGGGCTGGCAACACCGGCCAGAGGCCCCAGCGTCGCGCCCTTCGGGA
>JAJUHY010000337.1 GCA_029265735.1 Marinobacter segnicrescens
GAAGACGATATCGACCGTACTGACGCCAACTACGAGCTGTACGCCCGGATGATCGCGACCATGGCGCGGGACGTGCAGACTCGGCACCTGAGTCGGGACGCTGTCGCACGCACCATTGAACACGCCAGCCGCCTCGCCAGAGACCAGAAAAAGCTGACGGCTCATGACCGTTCCCTGAAAGACCTGCTCAGCGAAGCGGATTACTGGGCTGGCCAGAATGAAAGTGAGCTGATAGAGGCCAGCCATATCCAGCAGGCCATCGACGAGCAGGAATACCGCGCCAGCAGAGTCCGGGACCGCAGTCTCGAACAGATCCAGCGTGGCGTTGTGATGATCGACACCAGCGGCGCGGTCGCCGGTCAGGTTAACGGCCTGTCGGTATACCGGCTTGGCAAGATGTCCTTCGGTCAGCCGACCCGGATTACCGCCACGGCCCGCCCCGGCAAGGGACAGGTGGTGGATATCGAGCGGGAGGTAAAGCTTGGCGGCGCCATCCACAGCAAGGCCGTAATGATCCTTTCCCGGTTCCTCGCCAGCCGCTATGCGCCGGAGAGTGAGCTGTCGCTGTCCGCCAGCCTGGCATTTGAACAAAGCTATGGCGGCATAGACGGGGACTCCGCGTCCGTTGCAGAAACCTGCGTACTGCTTTCCGCTATCGCCGGCGTCCCCCTTAAACAGTCCCTGGCCGTGACCGGCTCCATGAACCAGCACGGAGAAGTTCAGGCAGTCGGCGGCGTCAATGAGAAGATCGAGGGTTTCTTCAAGGTTTGCCAACAGGCTGGCGAGGTTGAAGATCAGGGAGTATTGCTCCCCGCCAGTAATGTGGAACATCTGATGCTGAACGCGGAAGTGCGGCATGCCGTCAGGACTGGCCGTTTCTCTATCTACGCTATCCGCCATATTGATGAGGCCATCGAGCTGATGACTGGCATGGAAGCCGGTGAGCCGGATGCTGAGGGTCAGTTCCCGGCCGGGAGTTTTAACCGTAAGGTCGCTGATCGACTGGCCAGGTTCGCACGAGTCGGTCAGAAGAAAGACGATGGTGCGGGCACAGACTCGCTGGCCGGAGACAGAAAACCAGATGGAGAAAAGAAAGATGTCCGCTGATGCAACAGGACCCGGCCGGGTTCTGGTACTGCTCGATGGTTCTCAACGGAGCCTCGAAGTACTTGAAGCAGCAGCAGAAATGGCCCAGCTGCGGGGCTCGGACATCCTCGGTCTGTTTGTTGAAGAGATAAATCTCTTGCGCAGCGCAGGCTATGGCTGGTCCCGGGAAATCGGAGGCAGCTCGGGACAGCCCCGCCCGTTAACACAGGCTCAGCTCGAAAGCCGAATGCTCGCGCTGGCCGAACAGGCACGGCAAGCCCTGGAGAAAGCCATGGCTGCGCGGGGTGTCACCCAGCGTTTTCTGAGTTACCGCGGCCATGTTCCCCGGGAGGTCCGCAATATTGCAGGTCCGCAGGACCTTCTGATTCTGGGCCGGTCCGGCTGGAACCGGGCCCTCGGGCTGCGCCTGGGCTCTACTGCCCTGGCAATGCTGGAGGATGCCCCCGGCGATGTAATGATATGGACTTGCCCCCGGCCGGAGCGGGCGGGAACTATCGCGGTTCTGGCCAGTGCGAATGGCGATGCGGACCGGCGGGCCATTGACATTGCAGCGACCATCGCCCGGCAAAAACAGTATTCTTTGCTGGTCCTTATACCCACAGAGGCTGAGGAACCCGCACCTGAAGATCTTCATGGTCTTCAGCCAGAGGGAGTCGCTACCCGCACCAGAGCCGTCTTCCCGCTTTCAACGCACCGGGTATCCCAACTGCTAAAGGAAGAGCGCGTGTCACAGCTGGTGATCAGTCGGACCAGCCCGCTGTTTAGGAATACGGCTGTGGAAAGTTTGCTGGCCAGCCTGGAGTTGCCGCTGACGATAACTGCCTGAGGGCGTGAGATGCCGGATACCGGTACAGGCAGCACGCCGATACCGGTAACCTCTTTCCGTTACAACTTAGAAGTTGGTGATGCCTGAGCTGGTACAGCTTCTCCAGGCGCCGATACAGGTGCGACCTGCATTGCGCAGACGACTGTTGGAGATATGCGCCGTGGAGCGGGAGCTGTCGGTGCGGAAAATGCCCTCTTTCATGTTCGAGATATCGCAGTTATCCACAGTAACTGTAATCGGGAAGCTTGAGCCGCCATTCTGCCGCAGGAATTTGCCCATATCGTCGACGATACAGTTGCTCACTATCAGGTTGGTTTCCGCATTCACCTGAATGAACTTGTCGTAGCCCTTGTAGCCTTCGATGTTGCGCAGGCTGACGTTGCCCTTGGACTTTACGGTCATGGCGTCTTCACCCACATCGGTCCAGCGGATGTTTTCCAGTGTGCCGCCGTTATACACGTGGATGCCATCAGCGCCATTGCGGCCGATAATTACGTTCTTCAGGGTGGCACCGTTTTCTACACGGAATACCGGCTTCTGGCCTTCACCCTGGCCGCCATCGCCCAGCGCCGAGGTGGGGTTGAACGTCATGCAGCGGCCATCATAGACACCACCGGACACCACAATGGTCTGGGAC
>JAJUHY010000042.1 GCA_029265735.1 Marinobacter segnicrescens
CTGCCCAAACCGGTCGAGAATGGCACCCACGCCAAAGTCTGGTGATGCGGAGCTCCAGATGGCCCCCATACTGGTCGCCGCCAGCATGCCGACAATAGCTTCATAGCCATTGGTAACGATACCGGCTACCCGGTCCGCAGGCCGGACGCCTTCGCGCCGCAAAAACGCTTCCAGCGCACCCACATCAGCTTTCAGCTGGCGATAGCTCCGCCGCAAAACCGGTCGTGTTTCACAGTAGGCCACCACCGCTTCACTGTCGCCGTGGTCTCCGTCCGCCATGCGCAGCAGGTTGGCCGCGAAGTTCAGCTTCATGCCCGGGAACCACTTCGCGCCCGGCATATCCCGGCTGCCCAGTACCCGATCCGCCGGTGTGTCACATACCAGTCCGCAGAAATCCCAGACCTGTTGCCAGAAGGTCTCCAGATGGTCGATGGACCACTGATGCAGCTCATGATAATCGGCAAACGGCCCGTACCCCTGCTGTTCCAGCGACGCCTTGAACTGCCCCATGCGGGACTGCTCGAGTATCTCTGGAGAGGGGGTCCAGACGATGGGGGATTGTTCTTCTGTACTCATCTGACTCTCCTGATTACTGCATATGCCAGCCGTGGCTGACCACGATGGACTGTCCGGTCAGGGCCGCGGACGGGAAGGCTGCGAGATGAACTGCCAGCTCCGCTACGTCCTCAACCGTGGTGAATTCGCCGTCCACCGTATTCTTCAGCATCACGTTTCGTACGACCTCTTCCTCGGAAATTCCCAGCTCTCTGGCCTGTTCCGGAATCTGTTTCTCCACCAGAGGGGTGCGTACAAAGCCCGGGCAGATGATGTTGCTGCGTACCCGGTATTCTGCTCCTTCTTTCGCGACCGCACGGCACAGTCCCAGCAATCCGTGTTTGGCTGCAACGTAGGGAGATTTGAGGGGCGACGCCTCTAACGAGTGCACCGATCCCATGTAGAGCATGACGCCGCCGTTTCCAGTGTACATCTGCTGCAATGCAGCCCGGGTGACCAGAAAGGCACCGTGCAGGTGCACATCAATGACCTTCTGCCAGTCAGCATAAGCCAGCTTGTGAATAGGATCGATATGCTGGATGCCGGCGTTGGCGAGGGCGATGTCGACGCCGCCCCATCGGTCTGCGACCCTCTGGAAGCCATCGTTTACCGCTTCTTCACTGGTCACGTCCATGGCCAGAGCCAGTGCCTCACCACCCGCTGCCCGGATGGCGTCCGCTGCTGTGTCGGCGGCCTTCTGGTCCAGGTCGGCAATGGCGACCCGGGCGCCCTCGCGGGCATAGAATTCGGCGATAGCACGGCCAATACCGCGGCCGGCGCCGGTAATCAGCGCCGTTTTATGTTGAAGTCGCATGGCAGATTTCCCCTTATTGTTCTGCTAGTGGGACAATCATCGGTGCAGAATGCGTGCCTGAAATTTTTCGCTAACTTTTCAGCAACTTAAGTGTAACCCAAGGATGTAACGTCTGGATTTCCGGACAATATCCAGTCCGTCTGCCCAGAAACCTGGACAACCGTCCGGCTAACCGGACATCCGCCCCAGCTTTTCATACAGGGCCGATCGGGAAATACCCAGCAGGCTTGCGGCCCGGGTACGGTTGCCGCCGGTTGCCTCAAGGGCCGCATTGATGGCTTCCGCTTCAGCCAGCCTGACCACCTCTGCCAGGGGTTGTACCAGACCGCCTGGCAGTGCCGACGCACCGGGTGCCAGCGCTTCGCCATTCCCTGCCGGCAACGCCTGAGCAATGGCAGGCTCATCAATAACCGCCGGGGTGTCGATCAGTGTCAGCGCCCGTTGTAGCACATTTTTCAATTCACGGACGTTACCGGGCCAGTCATGACGGGCCAGCCGCTGCAGGGCCGCTTCCGTAATGCCAATGCCCGGCGACCGCCCGGCTGAGAGTTCCGCAAGCAGGCTCTCACACAGTATGCCGAGATCACCGGGCCGCTCACGCAGGGCGGGCAGGGCAATTTCGACAACGTTGAGACGGTAGTACAGATCCAGCCGGAACTCACCCCTCGCAGCCAGGGCGGCCAGATCCCGGCTGGTGGCAGCGATGACTCTGACGTCTACCGGACGAACCTGGCCGGAGCCCAGCGGCTCCACTTCTCCTTCCTGCAGTACTCGCAGCAGTTTTGCCTGTAGGGGCAAGGGCATATCCCCCACCTCATCCAGGAACAGCGTACCGCCATTGGCAAGCTGGAATCGGCCCTCACGGGACCGGTGGGCGCCAGTGAACGCGCCGGCCGCAACACCGAAGAACTCCGCTTCCAGCAGGCTTTCAGGAATGGCGGCGACATTCACAGCAACAAACGGACGGTCCGCCCGGCCAGACTCGGCGTGAATGGCCTGGGCCAGTATTTCCTTGCCGGTACCGGTTTCACCCTGGAGCAGGACCGGTAAATCCCGGGCAGCCGCCAGCCGGGCCTTACGCTTTACATCAAGGGCCTGGGGGCTGGCACCGATAAAGTCTGCCAGCCGGTAACGGGTCGTGCGTCCAGGGCGGGTAAGGGACTTGCGGGCAGCCTGCAGGTCCTGATGCAAGCGTCGATAGCGGGCAACCAGCGGGGTAAGGGGCTGGAGGTCATCGTAGAGAATACAGGCGATAGCGCCGGTGACCTGGCCGTTGTCATCAAACCAGGGCAGGCGGGTGACCACGAGATGCTGGTCATCATGCTCCATGATGTCCAGCAGCAACGGGTCGCCGGACTCGACCACTTCCGGCATACGAGAGCGGGGAATGACCTGCGTGACCGGACGCCCCAGCACATCCGCCTCTGCGACACCCAGCAGCCGGCAGTAGCTCTCATTAATCCAGCTGATACGCGCTTCCCGGTCCACAGCAACAGCCCCGGCCCGTGCCTTTTCGAACATGGCGATCAGGGCATCTACCATTTCCCGGGTCAGGCCGGAAAGCTCTTCAGGACGATCACAGGGCATGGCGCTCTCTTGTTGGCAGTGACCAGCAGCCGAGGTTATCCCAGTCGGACAAAAGGCGCCAGCGAGACCCCCAAGATAAACACCAGAGCCAGCAACGCCGCGATTACGGTCAACGGTTTGCGGCGGAACTGGTGCCAGATTCCCGTGCCCATGCCATTCTGTACAGCGTCATTCCAGGCCTGACGCCCGGACTGCAGCCGGTGGGCCTGGTAGTCCTGCAGCAACGCTCGGGCCCGTTCAGCCTCGTCTGCATCATGGGTCCAGAACCCACCCATGCTGATACCCCAGAAGGACGGCGGGGTCTCGTAATAGCGGATTTCATGCTCCTCAAACAGCGCACGGATTTCATCCTGTTCATCATCGGGAACATGGCGCAGATTCATCAAATGGTGAGGCATCGGTTACACTCTCGTAGCCTGATCGGTGTCATCTATAAAGGATACTTCATGCCCGGCCACCTCGAGACCCTGCTGGCCTTTGACCGCCAATACCAGCGTGACCAGCAGCAGTCACCGGCCTTCCTGCACCGGCGGGACCGTCGCTACCGGATGGATCTGGACAGCCGGGCCGGGAACCAGACGCCGGACATCAGGCACTGGTTGGACCAGCTGCAGGCGCTGAGCGGCGCAACCCCTGGCTCTGCTACGCTACCCGAACTGCGCCTCTGGCGGCGCATCACTGCCGGTTTTGTGGCGGCAGGAGCTCTGCTGGGGGTGCTTACCATGTCCGGACTGCTGTATTACGACGGCGGCCAGCAGATCAACGTAACCGTGATCCTCGGGGTCATTCTGCTGCAATTGTTGCTGGCCCTGTATACGGCGGTTCAGGGTCTGGCGGGGTGGCAACCCTGGGCCATGGTGACAGGAGCTCTGCTGCGACGCCAGCCAGACATCGCCACGGGCGGGCCGCTAAAGCCGCTTACCGGACCCTTGATGGCGAGAACGGCCCAGCTGTCCGGACTGCTTTTCGGTATTACTGGTCTGATTACCCTGCTGGTGTCAGTTGTCATTCAGGACCTGGCGTTTGGCTGGACCACGACACTGGCCACGTCAGCGGATACCTGGCACCGGGTGGTGAGCTGGATAGCGGCGCCCTGGTCGGGCTGGCTACCCGCGGCCAGCCCCTCTCTGCAGCTGGTTGAAGAGACCCGTTTTTTCCGGCTGGATAGCGCGAACGGAGCCGTTGATCCCGCCCGCTGGGGCGCCTGGTGGCCTTTTATTGCCATGGCGTGGCTCAGTTGGGTGATCCTGCCCCGGCTACTGCTGCTGGGAGTCGCGGTGATCGACCTGCGACGTAAAAGCCGCCGTGCGCTGATACGTCACCCGGGTTATCAGGCACTGTTATGGCGCATGGAAACTCCTACAGTGGATACCGGTGCGGAGACCGCAGACGGTGGACAACTGCCCCGGCAACACCGGTCCACAACCGTCCCCGTGCCGACAACATCGCTGGTGGTCAGCTGGGCTGGCGCCACGGCGGCCGGACTCTTACCGGACCTCTCCCAACCACTGGCCCGGGCCGGAGGCAACCAGAGCCTGCAGGCCGACCGGGACACACTCGGGCAGCTGTCAGAGCTTGCGACCGAAGATGATGGACCATTGCTGGTGATTACCCGGAGCTGGGAACCGCCCACCGCAGAACTGGCGGATTTTCTTGAGGAAGCCACCGATCACCTGCCGGGGCGCAGCATCGTACTGCTGCCGATGGCTCAGGATGCGGTAGTTCGTCCCGATGATCAGAGGCTTGGCCAGTGGCTTAGGTTTGCGGAGCGGATCGGGATGGGCGTACAGGTTGCCGCGGTCGAAGCGCGGGAGAAAACATCGTGAATGACCAGAACTCAGTGGACCACAGCCCCGGGCAGGTGCCGGTTTTCGCCGTGGTGGGTCACCCCAATCGGGGCAAGTCCAGCGTGGTGGCAACATTGTCCCAGAACGATCGTATCGCCATCGCACTGGAGCCCGGCACCACCCGGGTAAGTCAGCCCTACCCCCTGAATGTGGATGGCCGCACCCTCTACACCCTGGTGGACACACCCGGCTTTCAGCGACCCCGGCGGGTACTGGAATGGCTCCAGGCCCACAGCCTGTCAGCCTCGGACCGACCGGAAACCGTCGCCGCCTTTGTCCATCAGCACCGGGATAATCCCCGTTTTCGGGATGAGTGCGAACTTCTGACACCCATTATCGAAGGCGCCGGAATCATCTATGTGGTGGACGGCTCGGTCCCCTATACCGCCGAGCAGGAAGCCGAGATGACGATTCTGCGCTGGACCGGTCAGCCCAGCCTGGCGCTGATCAACCGCATCGGTCCCGATGACCATACCGCAACCTGGCAATCGGCACTTGGGCAGTTTTTCCAGATTGTGCGGATTTTCGACGCCGTTCGGGCGCCTTTTGAACAACATCTCGGCCTTTTAAAGGCTTTTGGCCAGCTGCGCCCGGACTGGGAGCAGCCGCTGCAGGAAGCGACCGGCTATCTCACCCGGCAACGGCAGGACCGCCAGTGGCAATCAGCCCGGCTGATCGCAGAAGCGCTGGCGGAAATGCTTACCCATCAGGAATCCAGCACCTTGCCCAAGAGCCTCGCAGCCAACCCGGATCGCACTCTGGAGGACGGCTTACGGGAGAAGTGGTACCAGTCCCAGCGGGACCGGGAGGAAAAGCTACGGCGGGATATTGAAACCCTCTACCAGCACCATTGCATTGCCCGTCAGGAGGCCGCCCTGGCCTGGCACCATGACCATGATCTGTTCAGTGAGGAAACACGGCAGGCCTGGGGCGTCAGCCGCACCTATCTGGCAACCGCCGGCTTTGGTGCCGGTGCAGTGGGTGGCGCCGGCATAGATGCCCTCACCCTGGGCCACTCCCTGGGTACCGGTGCGTTGATTGGCGGGCTGCTGGGCGCCGCCGGCAGTTACTTTTACGGCGACCGGCTCGCGGTCCGAATGCTTACTCCGAAAGCTTTGAAGGGCGCCGGCGAACTGCAGACGGCTACCTTCGGGCCGGTTCAGGACCTGCAGTTCGGCTATATTGTCCTGGGGCGCGCGGTCGATCACTGGTGGCACATCAGCCAACGGAACCATGCCGGACGCGATCCCCTGGCGTTGCCGCCATCCGATCATCACTGGCTTGAGACGCTGGCCGGTGACACCCGGAAAACACTGCAACGGCTGCTGGTCCGACTCCGCAAACAGAGCAGGCTTAACCACAGGGAAACCCAGGAATTCAGTACTGTCGTCCACAGTGCCCTGGGCGGCTATGATCAGTGGCGCAGGGAAAATGCGAGTTGAATTCGATAGAGCTCTAATGTTTATACTATAAAGATGATTTTTTCTATATTCGCCTACCAACCGTGAGGTTTGCCCATGAAAATTGTTAGAGTTCAAGACATTATTGGTACCGAACGTGAAGTCAGCGACAAGGAGTGGACCAGCCGCCGCCTGTTGCTGAAAAAGGATGGCATGGGGTTCTCATTCCACGAGACGATCATCAAGGCGGGCTCCGAGCATACGTTCTGGTACAAGCATCACCTGGAAGCCGTGTATTGCGTGGGTGGAAACGGTCGCATCAAGGATCTGGCTACCGGTGAAGTCCACGAGATCACCGACGGCACCCTGTACGCTCTGGATAACCACGACAAGCACACCCTCTACGGCGGCACCGAGGATATGCGTCTGATCTGCGCCTTTAACCCCCCCGTGACCGGACAGGAAATCCACGACGCCGACGGCGCCTACCTGCCCGACACCAGCGACAACTGATCCGGTACGACATGGTGGTTCCTCACGCCGCTGACACACCGCCATCGCCAGCGCGCCTGCTGCCGGTGGCGGTGTTGCTCTGGCTGGCCGGTCTCTATCTGCGTGTACCCATTCTGGTCGCGCCACCCTTGGCACCGTTCATCAGCAACGATCTGGGCCTTAACCAGACCCTGACCGGCGCGCTGACAACCCTTCCGATTCTGATGCTGGCTGTGGGCGCCATGCCCGGTTCGCTGGCCATTTCACGACTGGGGCCCCGCAATACGCTGGTACTGGCCATGGTCATCATGACCCTGGGCTCCGCCGCCCGCGGGCTGGCCCCAGAGATTATTACCCTGCTGCTTGCCAGTGCGGTGATGGGCCTTGGGGTTGCGATGATGCAGCCCGCCCTGCCTGCACTGCTGCCCCGATGGCTGCAACCCCGGCACATCGCCATGGGAACCGCCATTTACATGAATGGCATGCTGATGGGGGAATTCGTGGGGGCCGGCATTACGCTGCCGGTTCTGATGCCGCTTACGGACGGTAGCTGGCGCATGACCCTGCTGGTCTGGTCGCTGCCCGCACTGGCTGTCGCAGCGGCATTGTTTATTCCCAAACGGGACCTGGCCAGACCCCTGCAGCGCGCGGCCTGGTTACCGGACTGGTCCAACCCGCTGACGCTGAAAATCGGCCTGTTGCTGGGGGTTTCCAGCTCCATGTTCTTCGGCCTTAATGCCTACATGGGCGCACTACTGGAACAGACGGGACATTTCGAGAAGCTGTCCAGGGGGCTGTTCTTCTACAACATCGCGCAGGTGTTCGCGTCGCTGATCATGCTGAAGGCTGCCCGCCGCTGGGTCGGGCGACGGACTCATATCATGGCGGCGGCGGTAATCAGTGTAGTGGGGACGGCTGGCGCCATACTGCTGACCGGCTGGTGGGCCATCGCGAGCGCCACCATGATGAGCTTTGCGTCCGGCATCCTGCTGATCCTGCTGGTTGCCCTGCCGCCATTATTGAGCCACCCCGGTGAGACTGGCCGGCTTTCCGCTGGCACGTTTCTGGTGGGCTATACCGTTGCCTTCACTGTGCCCATGGCCGGCGGCGCGCTGGCGGATTTCACCGGGGATATCCGCCATAGCGTTCTGATCATGATCGCCTACGGCCTTATAGTGCTGCCACTGATCCGTACCCTGGATCTCACTCCGGCCCGTCGTGCCCAGGGAAGCTGACCAGCTTCAGGTTATTGCTGGTTCCGGGCCTGGCTCCGCATCGGTCTTCGACAAGGTTGCCCTGGCCTTGGTCATCTGATCCAGCATCCGCCGTAGGTCGCTGAGGTCGTCCAGCAGAATCTGGCCCAGCTCTTCCGCCACCTCGCCCTTGACAACCGCCTGTAGCACGGCGACCTTGGCCGCCTGATACCGGTCTTCGGCCTGTTGCGGGCTGGCGTCGGTGTCCGGCTCCCCTGTTACCAGGCTGTTCAGGGTTGCCAGATACTGATCCACCACATCGCGTACCGTCTCACCAGGCAGATCCGCCCGCGCCCGCCGTATACGGATGGCACTGTCGGTCTGATCTGCGGCTTCCTGCAGATAACGGGCTGTTCGTACCGCGGCAGTGAGCTGCTCTACCAGTTCTGCGGACATTTTTTCGGTACGGATCCGGGCGGTATAGGCGGTGATGGCCTGATGCAGGCTCTGCACCGCCGCCGTCTGCCGAGCACCGGCGGCAACGGTCATGCCTTCCCGGGTAAGCGCAGCGTGGGCCAGCCCGGTCACCAGACCCGCCATCCGCTCCAGTTCCTGTTGCAGCGCACCAACCGCCAGCTCCGGGGTTGAGATCAAGGTCTGATCCAGACACCGGGGGCGTGACAGATCCTCTTCCTCGCTGCGGAAACACCGTTCCAGGATTCGCACCAGCCAGGGTATCAGTGGCAGCAATATCAGCACGCCAATCAGTTTGAACAGGGTATGGAAGGCCGCCAGCAGCACCGCAGCATTGCCTTCCACATCCAGCGCACCGGCCAGCAGCCCGGCAAGCCCCAGCACCAGGGGCATTACCGCCAGCGCTACCAGGCCGGCGACCACATTGAACAGGATATGGCTCAGGGCGAGCCGGCGGGCACTGGCCGTAGCTTTCAGCACGGCGACGGCAGCGGTAGAGGTAGTGCCGACACTGGCACCGATAACGCCAGCGGCGCCTGCCTCAAGACTGATCACACCCGTACTGGCTGCAGTAAGCACAATCGCCAGTGTGGCCGAGGAGGATTGGGTCAGCAGGGTGATCATAAAACCGATGGCCAGATACGCCAGCCAATGGTTGCCGACGCCCCCTTCCACCGATGAACTCAAGCCGGTCGCCAGACCGCCGAGTGAATCCTTGAGCAGATCCAATCCGAGGAAGAACAGCCCGAAACCGGCCAGCGCCTCACCCAGCGATGCCCAGCGACCACCCGATCCCGCCAGCCGGAAAAGCACGCCCACAGTCAGAATGGGTAAGGCAAGCGCGCTGATCTTGAAGCCACTTCCCACCAGCGCCACCAGCCAGCTGGTCAAGGTGGTACCCACATTGGCCCCGAACACCACTGCGATCGCCTGGGCCAGGGTCAGCATGCCCGCATTAACGAAGCCAATGGTGGCGACGGTCACGGCGCTGGACGACTGCACCAGCCCGGTGATCAGGATACCGGTAGCCAGTCCCCGCAGGGGCCGGTCAGTCCAGCGCTCCAGCAGGCGCTTTAACCCTGCTCCGGCAAAGGTTTTCAGCCCATCGGTCATCATGCCCATGGCGAGCAGGAATAACGCCAGGCCGCCGGCGGCCTGGATTAAAACAGCAGCACTCAAGGAAAAGACTCCGTGTCAGATATTCCGGGGGCAGACAGGGCGAAGGCAGCGGAACATCATGCTCCGCTGCCTGCCGCAGACACTTACGTGTTAGAGGTAGTAATCCGTCAACGGAGGGAAGCCGTTGAATTCTACCGCACTGTAGGTCGTAGTA
>JAJUHY010000287.1 GCA_029265735.1 Marinobacter segnicrescens
ACCTTGTATTGCTGATCCGGCATGATGTTCCCTTTCTCTATTAGTTGAGCTTTCTACGTACTCTGATTTGGCAGCTATATTAACTGATGGTCATGAATCATGCGTGATCCTATACACAGTTCCGTTACCTGATTAGGACTCTGATGGCGATTTCGAGGGAGTTGAGGTATGTCGGGTAATTTAGCGGCGCTGCAAGCCCCTGAAAATAATGTCCACCAGGGCTGGCGCCTGTTCGACAAGGTTCCAGTGATCAGGCGTTTTGAGCCACTGAAAATAGATGCCCACAAAATGGCTGTTAAGGGCGAGGGCGGCAAGCTCTGGAGTGATGTCTGCGGCAAGGGTATTGCGCACGGCAGGGATGCCGAAATACTGTTGTAACAGCTGGACGGACCTGCCGGAGATTTCTTCCTGAGCTGCCAGCCCGGTGTCCGATTCCGTGCGCAGGAAAAGAATTGAAAAAACCCTGAAATGATGTTCACTGGTAGCGAGCTGGCGCAGGGAGTCGACGCAGATATCCCGCAGTGCGTCGATACTGCGTTGCTGTTCCAGCAAGTCTGCCAGCCTGGCCTCCATTGGATTCCGGACGCGCCCGAGCATGGCCTCAAACAGGGCCTGCTTGTTACGGAAATGCCAGTAAATAGCGCCACGGGTAACGCCGGCGGCGCGGGCAATCTGCTCCAGGGATGTCCGGCTGACGCCCTGTTCAAAAAACATTTTTTCGGCGGCATCAAGGATGGATTCGCGGGTGGCTTCCGCTTCTGCCTTGGTTTTTCTGGCCATGATCATCCTGGGTCGTTATGAGAACAGGCCGGCGATCTGTACTTCATTCAGCCTGGAACGGGGCATTGTAGCCAGTTTGTCATTGCATACATACAACCATGTATGTATTTTTATCTGCCTTGCTTTTCCTCATATTTACGGGAGTTGCTCCATGTTGTCTGAAAACCGGTTAGGGACTGCTTTCGCCGGCGCGCTGATTTCCGTCACTGCGCTGTTATTAAGCGCGTGTAGCAATGATGACGCACAGAACGCGCAGGAGGGAGTTCAGCAACCGCCGCCGCAGGTGCGGGTTGAAATCATGGAGCCCACCCAGGTAGATGTGCGAGAGGAGTATGCCGGTCGGGCCAGGGGCGCCCGGGAAGTAGAAGTCCGCGCCCGCACTCAGGGGATTCTGGAAGAGCGGCTGTATAACGAAGGACAGATTGTTGAGGAAGGTGATTCTCTTTTCCGCATTGACCGTGCGCCGGCAGAAGCCGCCGTACAGGGAGCCCAGGCACGGTTGCAGGTCGCCCAGGCCGAACTGAGTCAGGCACAGCGTGAATGGAACCGGATTTCATCCCTGTTTGAGCGGCGCGCTATCAGTGAGCGTGAACGGGATACGGCACAGTCCAATCTTGAGCTGGCCCGGGCCAACGTTGCAGTGGCTGAAGCCGGTCTCTCTCAGGCGAAACTGGATCTGGACTATACCCAGGTGACGGCGCCGATCTCCGGGGCTACCAGTCTTGAAGACCTGCCCGAAGGGAGTCTGATCCAGCACGGAACCCTGCTTACCACCATTGTCCAGCATAACCCGATTCATGTCCGGTTCGCGCTGCCGGAGAACGACGCGACCATCCAGCGCCGCGCCCGGGAAGCAATGACCGATTCCGGCGACGTCGATCATACCCTGACTGCCGTACTGATCATGGTTGACGGCCAGCCTTATGAACATGAGGGAACGGTGGACTTTACCGCCAGCACCCTGGATCACCGCACCGGATCAGTCTCCGCACGGGCGGTCTTTCCTAATGACGAGTACAAGGTGGTCCCGGGTCAGTTTGTCCGGGTACGGATTCAGCTGCAGACCCTGGAAAACGTCTTTACCGTTCCCGAGAACGCTATCGGGCAGGGGCCTGAGGGCGCGCGGGTATTCGTGATCGAAGATGACAACACCGCCGCCAGCCGTTACGTCACGCTGGGGCCGGTGGTTGACGGGCGTCAGGTAATTACCGAGGGCCTGCAGGCGGGCGATCGGGTGGTCGTCAGTGGCATGATTGCCATGCGGGATGGCATTGAAGTCGAGGTGGCCGGTACCCAACCGGAAGGAGCCAAGTAATGCTGCGCGCCTTTATCGACCGGCCCATTTTTGCGTCGGTTATCTCCATTGTCATTCTGCTTGGCGGAGCCATTTCCCTGTTTGGCCTGCCAGTGGAACAGTACCCCAACGTGGTGCCACCCCAGGTGGTGGTTGACGGGCGCTACCCCGGCGCCAGCGCTGCCGTTATCTCCGACGCCGTTGTGGCGCCCCTGGAGCAGGAGATCAACGGTGTCGACGACATGATCTATATGGAGTCCAACGCGACGGACTCCGGCAGCTTCCGGATCACCATCTCCTTTGAGATCGGTACCGACCCCGATCAGGCGACCATTAATGTCAACAACCGGGTGCAGCAGGCCACGGCCAGGCTGCCCCAGGCGGTAAGAGACCTGGGGATCACGGTGGAAGCCCGCTCGACCTCGATACTGCAGGTGCTGGCCTTGTCGTCGCCGGACGGCAGTATGGATGTGGTCGAAATCTCCAACTATGCGCTGCTGAACGTGCTGGATGAGCTGGTGCGGGTCCCGGGCGTGGGTAACGCCTCCCTGTTCGGCGCACAGGACTATTCCATGCGTATCTGGCTGCGGCCGGACAAACTGGCTCAGTTTGAGCTGACACCCGCGGACGTGGCCGGGGCCATCCGGTCCCAGAACGCCCAGTTTGCCGCAGGCCGCATCGGCGCCGAGCCCGCGCCGGAAGGGCAGGCATTCACCTACAGTGTTTCCGTTCCCGGGCGCCTGGAGAGCACCGAAGAGTTTGGCAACATCATTCTTCGCAGCGACGAGGACGGTGCCAGCCTGCGTCTTAAGGATGTGGCCCGTATTGAGCTGGGGGCCCAGAACTACGACTTTGACGCTACCTTTAACGGCAAGCCTACTGTTCCCCTGGGCGTTTACCTGCAGCCCGGCGCCAACGCCCTGGATACAGCCGAAGCGGTCCGGGAAACCATGGACGATATCAGCAGCCGCTTCCCGGAAGGGCTGGCCTACACCGTGCCTTATGACACCACCCGGTTTATTGATATCTCGATCAGGGAAGTGATTAATACCTTTATAGCCGCTGTGCTGCTGGTTATCGCGATCACTTTCCTTTTCCTCCAGCACTTCCGGGCGACGCTGATTCCGCTCGTCGCCATTCCGGTGTCGCTGATCGGTACGTTTGCGGGCATGCAGGCCCTGGGCTTCTCCGTGAACCTGCTGAC
>JAJUHY010000204.1 GCA_029265735.1 Marinobacter segnicrescens
GAATTCAACCGCAATGTAACCCCCACCCCAGACCACGGCTTCCCGCGGCAACTGCGGCAGGTAGAACATCTCGTTGGAGGACAGAATAAGATCACGACCCGGCACTTCGGGAATTGAAGGCCAGCTGCCGGTCGCGATAGTGATGTGGTTTGCCGTCAGTTCCCGCTCGCCGATTGCGACCGTATTGGGGCCCCGGAGGGTTGCGGTACCGTGGATGACCGTGACTCCGGCCCCTTCCAGCAACTGCCCGTAAATGCCATTCAGTCGTTCGATCTCGGCGTTCTTGTTGGCCACCAGAGTCGGCCAGTCGAAACGCACATCGCCTTGCGGGACCTGCCAGCCATAACCCGCTGCGTCTTCCAGTTCATCAGCAACCTGCGCGCCGTAGACAAACAGCTTTTTCGGAACGCAGCCCACGTTGACACAGGTACCGCCAAGATACCGGGCTTCGACAACGGCTACCCGCGCACCCCGTTGCGCAGACTGGCGCGCGAGACGAACACCGCCGGAGCCGGCACCAATAATAATCAGATCGTAATCCCGGGATTCAGACACATGGACTCCTGTTGAGCTTGGTAATTCAGACGCAGCCGCACACTGGAAACCCGCTGGTGGTCAGGAAGCCGGAGTGCCAGGCCCTACAGGTGCGCTGTCCGGCGCCCGGAACAGGACGAAGTCTTCGTAGTCTCCCAGCCTGACTGTACCAAGGCTGCGAAAACCTTCTGACTCATAGAACGGCAGATAGCGGCTATTGCCGGTGTCGAGCACCAGTCCTGAACCTTGCGGGTTCTGCGAGCATCGAGCTTCCACCGCCGCCAACAGCCGGCGGCCATAACCCCGATTCTGATATTTGGGGTGAACCCCCATCAGCGGGAGCTGGTAAGTTCCTTCCGTCGGCAACATGCTACGGATTTTCTCGTGATAATCCAGATAGCGCCGGGTCGAGGCAAACCCCGCAGTCATAATCATGCGTAATCGCCAACTGAACTGTTCCGCCAGATTAAGGCGCAGCTGGGGCTCACCGATAAAGGCGACGGCGACCAGTGTATCATCAGCCATTACACCAATGGCGTCCTGGTCCAGATCGAAATAGAGGCTGAGCAATTCGCGGATGGTCGCCCTGACCCGCTTGTCGTAGCCGGGTCGGCGATGGTCAAACAGATACTGGAAGGTGGGTTCGTGCCGATAAGCCTGGTAGAGAATGGACTTGGCCTCACTGAGTGCCGTTTCATCAAGTTGCACAATTGAAGGCTTTCGGGCGATCTTGTTGTCGTTGTCTGCCGTTGCCATGTCTGCCATGAAGAAGGTCCCCTTCGGTCAGCATTACACCTTTTAAGCAGTCTGGTTCTGTAACTTTCCCTGATTAATTGTCAAATTGCCAGTGTGAGGCGCACCGAAACAACTCCTGGGGCGCCCCGCCGGTCCATCGCAGCCTGGTCAATCAGTATGCCATGCTCGCTGCTGAGGCTTTCCAGCCACTGGGCCACCTGCCCGAACGGGACATCTTCGAGCCAGACCCGGATCGAGTTATTGCCACTGGGCTCGAAGCGCTGCAGATTCAGGCCGGCTTCCCGGGCCGTTCCGGTAACAGTGGCCATCAGTTCCCGCTCGTTGGCAGGCTGATTCGCGGCCCGTGCTCCTGTTGTTCCACCACCACCGAGACTCCGTATGGCTTCGCGGTTCTGCTGCATCCAGGCCAGCAACTCAGTAGCATGATCCCGGGCGTTAACTGCGTCCGTATGATAATTATGTACCGGCCGCCAGATGGCGAAGTACACCAGGGCAAGCACTACCGCGACAATCATCAGCTTCAGCGCCTGCTGGTCCCGTTTCGGCAAATGGTCATAGCGGGCAATCAGCCGGGTGACAGATGGGTTTTCCTTGAGTTTCCTGATCACTGGTTAGCCTCCGGATACCGTGAGACGGGCGCGGGTACCGTCAGAGTCATTGACCACCGAACCGATGCTGGCGTCCAGGCCATGGCCGGCAATTCCGGAGCGCAGGGCGTTGAGACGCTCATAGCTGTCGGCACGCACGTCTACCACCAGTTCACCCCGTGAGCTGGTGTAGTTTACCGAGTTGAATACCACGGCCTGATTGCCGGGTAGCTGGCTGTACTGATGGCCAGTGTACTTCATCAGCGGCAGGAACCCGGCATCGCCCCCCTGCTGACTGGCGACCCGAAGCTGACCTTCGATAATGCGGCGGACGTTTCGCGGCGTCGCGCGCCGGTCCTCGGGGAATGCCTGGCGATAGACTGCCATTGCCTGTTCTTCCAGAGCGCTGGCCTGCTGCTGATGGTAGTAACCCATACCCAGCTGGGTACCTATGGCCAGAACAAACCATACAGCCGCAATGGCGATGGCCGGCCGCCAGAGCCGAAGCGCGCCGCCCTGGCTTTGTTGTGGCGCATAACTGCCCTGGCAAAGGTTAATGGGGTCCGCCACATGATGGTGATGGGAGCTGGCCAACAGCTCAACGATGGCTCCATCCATGGGCTCCCGGTGTACGCTGAGCCTTGGCGTCGCCACCAGTGCGGAGACCACTGACTCATTAGCTGCAAAGGCATCCGTTGTACCGTAGATCACCACCTGAACTTCCGCCGCCACCTCATCCTCGGTGGGCATAGCGAGAGTCTGGGCGAAAACACCGAGGTTTTCAGCCTTCATGGTCATCCACTCGCCCCGCCTGGATGCCAGCAATGCGGTACCCTCGCCCAGGCAAATGGCCCAGTCATGGTCCCGGAGCGGGACCAGAGCAGCATCAGGGAAAATGGCTTCGAGCTCTGCCCCTTCCCAGTCCAGGAACGTCTCCCGCCACAACGCCATCCGCTGATGATCGATGGCGGCTACCCGGTAGCCATCGTCGCTCACATTTCCCAGCGCCAGGTGGACCGTATCGACATCCTGGGCCAGTTGTTCCTCAACGGCAAAGGGCAAGGCCTGACGTATATAGCGGGCCTGTTTCGCAGGAATATCCGCAAAACAGAACAATGCTTCGTCGCCAGGAATGAGCGCAATAAGACGGACGCCTTCGAGAGAGTTCCGGCCAAGGGCGTCCTCAATGGTTTCCCGAGGCTCCTGCTCGCCACTGGCCTGCAACTCTCCACTGGCGTCGAGCAGGACCCAGTCCAGTTTCAGCTCGTCACCGGTGGGGTCTGCATCGCCCGAGACCGGCCTTACATACAGGTGATATGACATCGCATTCGTCCTTGTACTATTCCTCGGAAACCCCGTAGGGTTCCTTGGTGATTCTGTGCTTCTGCCCCGTGTCCCGCCGTACCACAAGCAGCTCACCTTCACTGCTGCGGTACAGGGTACTGACGAGGTTAGTCACCCTGTCATTCCAGGTGATCCGGGAAACCACCTCAAAAAATTCCGATCGGACCTTCAGGCCGTCAGGTCTGAGGCCGAGCCCCGCAAACTCCGGCAGGGCCATAAAATCGCCAGTGGTCAGAAACCGCTGTTCTTTCCGCCGCTCTACCACCGCATTCGCCTGCTGGTCAGTAATCTGCTGATGAAGCGAGCGAATAACCGGCACTGACGCCATGTTAACATTGATGCCGGTACCCGAAACCGGAAGCGCCGCAACATATGGGCGGATGAGCTGATAGGCCTCTTCGGTCATGCCTTCAATCAAACGCAATTCCGTCACGCTGACAAAGGGTTGATTGGCTGCACGGTACGGGGGATCCTTCATCAGGTACTGTCCGTCTTCAGCACCATAGGCTGAAACCGGTTCTTCGTCCGGATCGACCCAGTCCACGAGGGCATCCACATGCACGTCAGTGATGCCCAGAACCATCAGCAACCGCATCAGACGCTCGCGGGTCACCTGATTCACCGCGCCAGTCGGGCCGACCAGGTCGTTGAGGTTAATGCGACCGGACAGGTCATCCACCTGCACCTCTGCCACTCCGCCGTCGTCCAGAGGCAGAACCGCGGCGTAACGCCACCAGGCTTCGTCAGGACTGTCCACCAGCTCGTTATTCTCACGGTCGGTTTTCAGGTCCTGGAACAGCACCTGTTTGGCAAAGGCTTCGGTGCCCAGAGCGACATTATAGCCCTGGGTCTGGGCAAGGAAGTGCCCTGCCCTGAAAATGCGAACGCTCTGCTGTTTGACCATGCCCGCAGCCATCATGACGATCAGTGCCATGGAGAGCAGGACCATAATCAGTGCCATACCGCGTTCACCGCGGAATCTGGAGCGCTGCCTGCGGATCAACCCGATCACGATCCGCCTCCCGGGTCATCCGGTGGTGTCCCGCCGGACTCAGAGCCGGTGTCCGAGCCACTATCGGAATCGCCTTCATCCTCGTCGTCGGATTCGTCATCCTCCCCTTCTGCGCCCTGGTTAATGGCGGTCTGAACCGTGGAGATGTCGAACTCGGGCATCAGGAACAGCCGCTTGAGTTCGCCGAAGCGTTCGTGCTCCAGAGTCACCTCCACGGCCAGCGGAAGCGGAATGATCGGGGCGCCGGGTCCACTGGGAATGCCCTGGTTTGATGGCGGCCAGTCGTCCTGCCAGTCCCGGTTCC